>JADFWI010000178.1 GCA_015222985.1 Pseudomonadota bacterium
GCAGGGTGATGTGGCCATTATCGCGGGCAGGGCATTTCCCGGTGCAGTGGCTGCGAAGCGAAAGCGATTGGAAGAGCGCATCAGGCGACAGGGCTTCGACCAGGTTATGGAGGCCATGGCCTATACATGGTTTAACCGGTTTGTGGCCATCAGGTTTATGGAGCTACATGGCTACCTCGACCATGGCTATCGGGTATTGTCAACTACGAATCACACGAATGAAAGAAGGTGTATTTCGCGTTCCTGCAATGATTCGTGGCTCCCTGAAATCCTTGAATACGGCGAGCACGTGGACTTGCCAGGCGTGGATCAAGATAAGGTCGTCGAACTGAAGCTGGCCGGGAACAAAGACGAAGAACTCTATCGCATGCTCCTGATTGCCCAGTGCAACGCCTTGCATAAGGCGATGCCGTTTCTTTTCGAGTGGATTAACGACGCAACGGAACTGCTCTTGCCCGAGAATCTCCTTCACTCCGACTCGGTGATCCGAAAGCTGGTTAAGGAAATCCCCGAGGAGGACTGGCGGGAGGTTGAGATAATCGGCTGGCTGTACCAGTTCTACATCTCGGAAAAGAAGGATCAGGTTATCGGCAAGGTCGTCAAGAGTGAGGATATCCCGGCCGCCACACAGCTTTTCACGCCCAACTGGATCGTGAAGTACATGGTTCAGAACACCCTGGGCCGGCAGTGGATGGCAACCTACCCCAACTCGTCGCTCAAGCAACAGATGGAGTTTTACATCGAGCCCGCTGAGCAGACGCCTGAGGTACAGGAGCAGCTTAAGGCGATAACACCTGATAGTCTGAATCCCGAAGAACTGACACTGCTCGATCCAGCCTGTGGGTCCGGTCACATCCTCGTAGAAACTTATGACCTCTTGAAAGCAATCTACCAGGAGCGGGGCTACAGGAAAAAGGACATTCCTCGACTGATTCTGGAAAAGAACCTTTACGGATTAGAGATCGACGACCGATCCGCACAGCTTGCGGCGTTTGCCTTGATGATGAAGGCCCGTGCCGACGACCGCCACATTTTTGAAAACGGAACACAGCCACATGTTCTCGCCATCCAGGAAAGTAAAGGACTAGATGCTGGGAAAATGACTGAGGCCCTCAACGAACCCATCCTCAAGGTGGAACTCCTACCGCGTGAATTCCTCTTTGAGGAGATGGAAGAAGAGCGAGCCCCGCTATTCAGCCGGAAACGGCTGTCGATCAAGGGCGAGATTTCCCAGGCCGATGTGGCTCAGTTAATCGACTTGTTCGAGCATGGCAAGACATTCGGCTCGCTGATTCGTGTGCCAGAGGAGCTGGCTGAGAAGCTGTCTACAATTGCAAAACGGGTTGAGGATGTGCTGGCTTACGGCGACATGTTTGGGCGTGCGGTGGCGAAGTTGATTAGACCCATCATCGAACAGGCCCAAATACTCTCCAGCTACTACGACGTGGTGGTGACAAATCCGCCATATATGAAGGGCACTCAAATGCCTTCGGAATTGAAGAAATACACAGAGTGTTCTTATCCCTTGTCGAAGGCAAATCTGTTTGCGTGTTTCATCGAACGAGCACTGGAGTTGGCTGGACGCAACGGTCTAGCTGCTTTGATCACTCTACACGGTTGGATGTTTACCACTCGGTACGACAGGCTACGGGGAATGTTGCTTGACAATCACAGCTTGGTTGTCGCGGGGCATTTGGGTGCCAATGCTTTTGACACGATTTCAGGTGAAGTAGTTCAGACAGCCATGTTTGTTCCATGCCTATCCGGTTGACACAGGTTGGCGCTTTGGGGTATGATCCTGCTCATGTCAGATTACCCCCGGACTCTGTTGGA
>JADFWI010000017.1 GCA_015222985.1 Pseudomonadota bacterium
ATCAAAGAACGAAAAGAAGAAGCCAAAAGCTATAAAGAATACTTAGCCAAAATTGTCGAATTAAGTAAAAAAGTAAAAACGCCCGCCGATTCACCTACCTACCCTAAAAGCTTGGATTCCAACGCCAAAAGAGCCCTCTACGATAATTTAGGTTATGATGAAGAACTCACGATTGCTCTGGATGCTGAAATTTGTCATACGAAGAAAGACGGATGGCGCGGTAATTCAATAAAGGAACGTGAAGTAAAATACGCGATACGAAAGCACATTGGTGATGATGATGCTGAGGTAGACCGTGTTTTTGATTTGGTAAAAAATCAGAGCGGATATTAGTATGTATCAAATTGAGGTGGGCAACATAGCAATAGATGTGGTAAGAAAGGATATTAAAAATCTGCATCTGGGGGTATATCCACCGGGCGGCAGGGTCCGCATTGCTTCACCTTTGAAAGTAGATGATGAAGCAGTTCGCCTTTTTGCCATCTCAAAAATGACGTGGATAAAAAAACAGCAATTAAAATTTGAGACTCAAGAACGTCAATCCGAACGCCGGTTTGTGTCCGGTGAAAGCCATTATTACAAAGGCAGGCGTTATTTATTAAATGTTATTTATCACAACGCTGCTCCAAAAGTAGAAATTCGCAATAAAACCCATATCGACCTTTACGTTAGAGTTGGGAGCACTTGCGAGCAGCGAGAAAAAGTACTCACGAAATGGTATCGGAAGCAACTCAAAGATCAGATACCGGCACTAATCGATAAATGGCAACAGATAATCGGGGTGGAAGTTGCTGACTGGGGCGTTAAGAAAATGAAAACGAAATGGGGGACTTGCACTCTTGCAAATCGTCGAATCTGGTTAAATCTTGAACTTGCAAAAAAGCCGGAACATTGTCTCGAATACATTATCGTACACGAAATGGTACACTTGATAGAGCGCAACCACAGCGACCGTTTCGTAGCCTGCATGGATAAATTCATGCCCCAATGGCATCTGTATAAAGAAGAGCTGAACCGCTCGATGTTGAACCATGAAACATGGAGTTATTGAAGCGACTTCCTGCCTGCCATTGGATTCAGCGCAACCAGCCATGGGATCTTTGAAAAATGCTGATCTTCGGTGTAGATCGAAAAAATGCCATGTTCTTTCATCGTTGCAGCCAGCACCGCATCCCAATAATGGACGCCATATTCCATATTTATCTCGATTGCAGATAAAACCGTATCCGCATCGAAATTAATTACTTTCCAGTTGTGGAACTTTACAATCGATGATACAAACTCACTGGCTATTTTTTTTGGAATCGGAGTTTTAATCTTACTGGTAACAACGACATAGAACTCTGAAAGATTCTGCACAGAAACAGCATACTTTCGTTTCCTGTTCCAGCAGTCGCCAATCAGTTCTCGGCATACCCTCTGTTTATCAGGTTCATCAGCATCAAATACATACGTGAGTATGTTTGAATCGATTAATGCCAGTTCACCGTTCATGAAGTTCACTCCGATGCTGGTACAACCGTCCGCCGAAAGAAAAATCCTGGTTCATGATCTCTAACGCTTCTCTGGCTATCTTCTCCTGTTTTCGCTCATCTATCCAGTTCTGTATCGCTTCGGTGAACGCTTTTCCCAAATGCCCTTTCTTTTTTCCGTAAACTATGCCCGCAAGCAATCTAAATTCCTGTTCTACGTCGTCTTTTATGTTTATGGTAATCGTGCTCATAATCCATACTTTAGATCTGTAATACATTTAAATGTTTGGAATATGCCAACATAGCGCATGTCCTGTTCCCGCCAGCGTCCATGTATTAGCATCACCGGCACCGGACACCTGCAGGTCGCGCATGTTGCCGGATCGCTTGCCTGTGCCGATGTGCAAGAGTCTGCTGAAATTGTCCAAACAGTATGGCAGAATCAAATCGTCAAGACCGTAATCAGGCAATCCGTTTCACGTACTTCCTGACAAGATCGAGCATCGTCTCACTTTCCGGGACCGCATCCCGGATCTCGTCGATCATCTTTAGGATAACAGGCGACTGCAACCGATCCTTAAGATCGTGGAGGTACGGGGCGCATGGTCTTTTACCGGCAGTGTGGAACCGCGCGATCTCATCAGGGGATGCCGGATTAACCGGATCATCGATATGCGGAGACCTATCGATCGCATACACCGCGCCACCGCAACCATCCGAAAGCGTCCCAAGCCCGTGTACGGTGCAGTAACTGTTCTTGTAGTCCTCGATGTATGGCTGGTACTTGATTTTTTTATCCTGCGATAGATAGCCAACCATATCCTCCTTAACCGAATGCGATAC
>JADFWI010000179.1 GCA_015222985.1 Pseudomonadota bacterium
CTCCTTATGGCCTCTCGCTGTATTTGGAATACGTAAGAGATAATCCATTCCTTATAGTCCTCATCCAGGTCGAGGAACTCCAGCGCAATCTCATGGCGCTGCTTGCCGTCGCCTTGAACCGGACTGACTCGCGCAACTTCTCCAAAGACCTGCAACGAAACAACAGGGTATCTGGAAATCCTGAAGCTGACCTCAAGGATCTGCCCCGGTTTTACCGCCTTATCGCACAAAATTCTCATTCCGCTGCCACTAATATCCAAGCCCTGCCCCCAAAAAAGGCCCTCATCACATCTTTCCTGCCTGGCCAGGAGTTTCAGCACGCGGTCCAGCTTATCCTCTATTTGAATCAAGAAATCTATGAGGTTTGACTCAAAGGCCCGGCCAGCCCGATAATTATCTACTTCACCAGGGACTGACTGTTTCATGGGCTTGACAAACCGCGGAGGCCGAGTATCCCTCTTGTCCCGGATGGCTTCATATTGATGGGCATCCAGCACCGAAAATTGCACGTCAACACAAAGCGCCGCCCGCACACAGTCCCGCTTCTCCTCTTGCTTTGCATTTTCCATTGTGTCACCTGTCCTTGCGTTGCTCTCTGTCTTTGCGCTACCTTGCAACGCTTATACCACTTAACACGGCAAAGGCAAGCCCCTTCAATTCAGGTTGTCTTTCCAATTGGAATATTAGAATAACGACAGGTAGTTACATGAAATCGCGAGGTGATTTCATGTACAGGGAGGAACTTCACGGCTGAGGCAGGTCAACGATGGAACGTAGGCCGCTGAGTACTCTTGATTCCGGCCTTGCACCATGCAGTGCTGTATTGGAGGTCAATAGATCGTCCTTGTAGGCCATTTCTCCTCTCTTATGGACTTTAAGAAAGCTACTTACAACTTCTTTATCAAATTGCGTGCCTGCCTTTTCCGCTATTGTGTCGACGATAACATTTTCAGCAATTCTTTTCCGGTAGGCCCGATCAGATGCCATAGCATCATAAGTATCAGCAACTGCAAGGATGCGGGACAAAAACGGAATTGCTTCACCCTTCAAGCCGTCAGGATAGCCGCAGCCGTCCCATCTCTCATGATGGTGACGTATGATTTTCTGCTCTTCAGACATAAGACCAACGTGACCGATAATACTCGAGCCGATCACAGGATGTTTCTTTATGATCTCATATTCTTCTGCGGTCAGACGACCACGTTTCAGGAGAATACTGTCCCGAATACCTATCTTTCCGATATCGTGGAGGTGACCGGAAAAATTCAGCAAATCAAGTTCTTCGTGGGAACACCCCATCTCTTTTCCTATCTTGAGGGCAAATTCGGCCACGCGACTTGAGTGCTGTTTGGTATACGGATCCCTTGCCTCAATAGCCTCCACAAAGGCGTACAGTGTGGCAAAAAGATTCTCGTAAATGTTTTCGTACAGAGCAACGTTTTCTATGACAGAAGCCGTCCTTCTTGCCACAAAATTCAGATAGTACAAATCCTTTACGTTGAAAGGTATGGATTCTTCTTTGACGATAGCGGCGGTCAGCACCCCGAAGATTTTATCCCTTATCTTCAGGGGGGTGGCAATCAACGAAAGAGTGCCGGTATTCGACAGGGATGGATCGCAAGCATCCTTCATGAGAAACGGTAGGCCTTCAGAGATTCTCTTGACTAAGACCCTCTCGATGCATATAAGGTTGTTGTTATCCGTGTTCTTGCCTTCTCTATAAAACGATGCAACAAGGACAGGTCTTCCAAGGGACTCGTCAAGTATGTGGAGATGGCTTTCGTCGCTGCCCGTTATCTCAGTAGAGAGCTTGACAATCATATCAAACAATCCAGAACTGGTCTTAGCACAGTCCACTTTCTGCATAACCACATTCAATGTATGGAGATCCTTCACTTTCTCAGCAAGCTCTCTGTTAAGAGATTGGAGTCGTTCTCTGTTTTTCACCTCCTCCTTCAAGAACACATTTTCAACAAACAGATCTCTCTTTTCCAGGGTTCTTTGAATCGTAAGGCCAATATTATCCATTTTGAATGGTTTGACCAAGAAGTCTACCACACCATTTTTCAATGTGGCTATTGCGTTCTCTGTAGAAGGGTATCCGGTCATCACGGCAACCGGAATGGTATTGTCGATCCCCTGTACCTTGCTCACGAACTCCATCCCGCCCATTCCGGGCATATTAAGATCCGTGAAGCAAAAATCGACCTTATTTTTCTGACAGACCTCCAGGGCTTCAGCGCCATCACGGGCCGTGAAAATCGAACCGGTCCCCCTTGAGTGAAAAAAGTCCTTGAAAATCTCAAGGATCATCTCGTCATCATCAACAACCAGTATGTTCAAGTGTTCACTCATAGACGTATAGAGTCTAACGTATAACGAATAACAGTAGTCAGTAGACGTTCAATGGTTCAGGGTTCACCGTTCAGGTTACCTTGTGTTTTGGGCGTTCACAGGTTCAGATTTCCGGTGAACCCTGAACCTTTGAACCCTGAACCGTTGAAAACCTACCCATTGTCTGTATAACTCCCAAGATTTTTTATCATATGTGCCTTGAGCGCCTTGAACTCCTTGTCAGTCAACAATCTGTCCTTTTTCAACCGAGAGATATTTTCCAATCCCTCAAGCAGGTTTTGCTGCTCTGCATTGGCTTTGCGCAAAAACTCTAAACTGGGGAGGTTGCTTGAAAAAAAATTGAGGCGGGCTATCTTCGGTTGTTTACTCTTATACTTATCTCTGTATTTATTGACTCTTTTCTGAATGTCAACCAGTTGGTCATAGGCATCCTTCAGTTCCTGGATCAGCTCTCTGTTTTTCCGGACCAGACAGACCTTCTCAACAGCATTATTAAAGGCAATCTCCATCTCCTGAAGCTTGAAAGGCTTCTTGAGGTAATCATAAGCCCCTTCCCTCACAGCCTCAATGGCGCTTTCAAGGGTTGCATGTCCAGTGATGATGATCACTACCGAGTCAGGGTTTATCCTCTTGGCAAACCTCAACACTTCCAAGCCCCCGACCCTCGGCATCACTAAGTCAGTTATGACTACATCAGCAGGCTGTTTCTTTATGAACTCGATCGCCTCATAGCCATCGTCAAAAACCTCAACCGAAATGTGCTCCCTTGAAACTAGATCCTTCAGGATTTCGCCAATCGTCTTATCATCATCGACAATGACACTCTGGATAGACTGGCGCTCCCGCTCCATTTTCTTTAGCACTCAGGCTCGTATGGTTTTCCAAGTTGTCGATTAGCTCCAAAAACTAACCACTTTGCCACAATTTTCCACTCAACCATTCGACTACTCAACCAAAGACCTTTATGCCTTCTCGTCAAAGAGGATACCCATCATTTCATCGATCTTTGCCATCAGATTCAAGACCTGTTCCGGCGGAATCTCGCGGATCAAATCGCCTGTCTCCTTATCCGTCACGGCCACCTTGATGAGGCCGGTGGCCTCGTGCACTGAAAAATTAAGACCCACGCCCGAGACATCCAAATGGTTCCGAGTTGCCTCCAGAACATCTCGCAGGAGTTCAACATCTTCTTTTCCCTTCTTCTCTCGCGCCCGCTCCGAAGCCTCTTGCCGGGCCTCAGTCTTCACCGCCGACTGAACCACATGCGCAATGTCTACTGACGATCTTGTCACATTCGTAGCTTCGACTAACATGGAAATCACCTCCTTGTCATATTGCTACCTCTTCATATCCAGGAATCTCGGATTTTGATAACCCACGCCCCTGTAGCCCCTGGATACATGAAACCCTTGTCGCACCTTGAGTATGTCAGATTTTAAGCATTCGTGTTCAGCACCCGCCAAAGTCAAACATTTCTTATCCACATCGGCAAGTGACTCCAGGGTCGTCTTTATCTTGTCCGAATAATTCCTGATCAGATCCCTGGCCTTTTCCGACAACTTTTCTATTGAAAAGCTGTCCTGTTGAGTAATGTTGTCAACTTCTTTATCAATTCGTTCGATCTCGTTTATAACCCCCTGGCGCTCTTTCACACGAAGAGTTATTCGTCGGATATCTTTAGACTCAAGCGCATCCTTGATCGTAAAAGTGGCCTGCGAAAAAGACTCTAACAACTGAATCTTCTCTCTTAGCCTGCCGCAGACTTCCTTATAAATTTCTTCAGTCTCCATCATAGTCTCACCCGAGGTCCATACGCCGCGGCCCCGCCCTGATTGCTCATTTGATCGGATAAATGGGCTGGCATCGGCGCTGGGGCTTTTTTGCCGCCATAAAAAATCTCTTCCCACGCCGCTTTGAGGTCCTCGAGCATACAAATCACTTCGTCAAAGGCTTTAAGATCCTTCTTTGTGTCGGCGGTCGTGATACGATAATTCATGTAGTCATAAAGGCTTTGCAGGTTCCTGGCAATCTGCCCGCCTTTTTCAAAATCAAGGGCGCACAAAAGTTCATTTATGATGTCCTGGGCCTTTTGCAGCGCTTTGGCCTTGGCTTCATATTCACAAGACAAATACTTCTCTTTCGCGATTTTCAAGTTACTGATCGCCCCTTCGTAGCACATAATCACCAATCTCTTCGGATCTGCTGTCATAATATTTGTCTGTTGATAAGCGCCAACCCCATTTCCATGCATTAATCCGTCCTCCTTTGGCTCGAATGAAATCGCCACACGATCTTATGTGACGCGGCTTCGCCGCTTACTGCCCACTGCTAAGTCCATACTCCCCACTGCCTACCCCCCCCATAAGCGCTAAGTTGTTTTGTAAACGTTCACAGGTTACATTCATGCCGTACGGCATTGTTTTGAAAGATGAACGTCCAACATCGAATAAAAAATGAATGTCCAATACCGAACATTCAACCTGTCGAGAGCCTCAAGGTCGTGCGACGGCTATTTCTGTTTCTTTTCAGGAATTTTGATACTCGTAACGAAAATCTTAATTAATTCTTCTGTTTCATCTTTTCCCATTAAACATTCGATGTTGGAC
>JADFWI010000180.1 GCA_015222985.1 Pseudomonadota bacterium
ATTAGCACAATCCTCCTGAAAAAAAACACCCAGTTGACTTTAGGAGCTTCTCGGCATAAAGGTACCTCTCATAACCCTATAGTCAGGGATAACAAAGTCCAAAGAGAAAAGACTCAAAAAAATCCAGGTTCGGAACTTGCGTCTGTTTGCTTATCATGTCACTATGAATTCAATGACTTTGGCATCCAGGAAACTCCCCTCTCTGACAACCTGTATTGCCTTATTCCTTCTTGTGTTGCTGCTGGAAAGCGGGTGTGGGACGTTACGCGGAGCTGCAATTCGCGATGTCGCTGACCTCTTCTCAGATCCGTCCGGATCAAGAGTATTCGTTGAGGACGATGATCCTGAACTGATTCGCGACGCCTTGCCATTTGTCCTCAAGATGTACGAAACGCTGCTTGCCTCAGAACCTGAGGACCGCAATCTCTTGTTGGCAACCGCCAATGGATTTGTGACGTATGCGAATGCATTTGTCCACGCTGAGGCAGAGAGGTCAGAAGAATTCGACTATAGGCGTGCACAGCATCTTCGACAGCGAGCGACAAAGCTATACTTGCGCGGACGAAATTATGCCTTGGCTGCTCTGACGCTTGATTATCCTGACTTTGAGACAAAACTGCAGAAAGACCCTCAGTGGGTCCTTCAGGATTTGTCATCAAAAGACGTGCCGCTGCTCTTCTGGGCTGCCGCCGGTTGGGCAGGCGCCATTTCCGCGGATCTGAACAATATGTCTCTTGTAGCGGAACTTCCTATTGCAGAGGCTATGATGCGCCGTGCCCTGGACCTCGACGAAGATTTTGAGAGCGGGACCATTCATGAGTTTTTCATAGCCTATGAGGGAAGCCGCTCGGAAGCTATGGGAGGAAGCGCAGAACGCGCCTGTGAGCATTTCGATCGCGCTGTCGCACTCACCAGGGGGAAGAAGGCTTCACCCTATGTTTCACTGGCGTCATCTGTGGCAGTCCGCAAACAAGATTTCAAAATGTTCAAAGATCTCTTGCGTAAAGCCCTTGCCATTGACCCGAACGCTATGCCCGAATGGAGACTTGCCAACACATTGGCGCATGAGAAAGCACGGTGGTTGCTGGATCACAGTCCACAGCTCTTTCTGGACTACGAGGAGACCGAATCATGAAAACGGCGATCGTCTGGGTATTTTTTAACGTGCTGGCGCTGGGAGTTGCCCCGGCGTTCTCACAAGTCATTAAACTCGGCACGGTCGCGCCTGAAGGCTCGCCATGGCATGAAGCAATGTTGGAAGTAGCCCAAAAGTGGAAAGAGCTGAGCAACGGCAAGGTCACAGTTAGAATCTATGCTGGGGCCGTGGCTGGGGACGAAAAGGACATGTTACGTAAAATCCGGATCGGGCAATTGCACGCCACGGCTCTTACGAGTGGAACTCTAATCGATATTGTTCCAGACATCGAGGCCATCTCTTTTCCCATGCTTATCCGAACTGATGGAGAATTTGATTACGTAATAGAAAAAATGGGGCCGGAATTCGAAGCCCGCCTGGCCAAGAAAGGATTTAAGGTCCTTACCTGGAGCACAGCGGGCTGGGTCCACTTCTTCACAAAGGAACCGGTCATTAGGCCCTACGATATGAAGAGGCGTAAATTTTTCTTCTGGGGCTGGGATACGGCCTATGTGGAACTGATGAAGACCTTGGGATTCAATCCGGTCCCTCTGGCAATCACAGATTTGCTGCCATCGCTGCAAACCGGCATGGTGGACTCGTTTCCCGCACCGCCGGCCGCGGCCTTGTCTTTCCAGTGGTTTGCATTGGCGCCCCACATGACAGACCTTCGCTGGCAGCCGGTTCCCGGAACAACAGTGGTATCAATGAGACAATGGAACAGGATCCCTGGAGATCTGCGCCCGTTGCTTGAAAATGCCGCCCGCGAGGTCGGGACCAGGTTGCAAAAGCAAATTCGCAAATTAGAACAGGATGCGATTGCGGCGATGAAGAGCCATGGGCTTACTGTTCATCCAGTTTCCCCGGAGGTGGAGGAAGAATGGAGGACTCTTGTTTGGGAAAAGGGATATCCTGTCTTTGTGGAGCCGCGCTTTTCTGAAAAGATGTTCGATACTGTTCGTGGCTTACTGGATGAATACCGACAAAGCTCAAAGATCAAAGATCAAAGATCAAAGCGGCCTTAATCTTCGTTTCGACCATGGCCGGCGTTACCTTTTTGTTGGTCGCGATTCCAGTCCCCACTTTATTTAAGTCTAGAAAGTTAACAATGCTCAAGTCCTTCTTTACTTTCAAGCTTTCAGCTTTGCCGGTTTCGTAAAAAAAAGTCGAATCCAGCCAATGTGTCATTTCGACCCCTTCGCTCGAAATGACAATTCGTTGAGCTTTTTACGATTTCATCAGCTTTGAACTTTGTCTTTACGTGCATCCAATGAAGCCTGATCCCGACACCACTATTCCATCACCGGGTATCCTCGGACACTCGGCCCGGTGGCTCGGCCGAACCGAGGACGCCATCTTGGCTGTAGCCCTGTTGCTCATGGCATTGATCCCAGTTGTCGGATTGCTGGGGCGCGCCTGGGTCAGCAAAGGGATTCCGGGTGCCACAGAATATCTCCAACATCTCACCCTGTGGGTCGGATTTCTCGGCGCCATGCTCGCCACACGCGAAGGTCAACACCTCAAGATCATCGCAGCTACACGCTCGTTTCCGCCGCAGGTGAGCCGTATCGTTGATTGTCTGGTTGCCTTTACATCGGCTGCTGTTTGTGCCTGCTTGTTTTGGGCCGGCCTGGAATTGGTCATAGCTGAGGCGCCCGGATTGCCTTCCTGGACGGCCAAAATCATACCTGATTTCGTCCAGCGTCGGCTCGAACCCTTTGGTCTTTTTGAAAGCGGCGGCTTGACAACTATCGGGGGGTGGATCCCAATCTGGATAGCCGAAGCCGTCATGCCCTTTGGCTTCGCGATCATGGCCATTCGTTTCATTCTCCGTGCATCAAAGCGTGCTTGGGTTAGGGTCCTGGTTGGGCTCAGTCTCCCGGCAATGATTCTGTTATCGACCCTTTCTTCCGCCTCTGCATCACAACTCGTCCTGCCGGGTATGATATTGCTGCTCATGACAGCAGGCTTGGGAATGCCTATCTTCATCTTGCTCGGTGGCGTGGCGCTGTTGCTCTTCTGGGGTGACGGTGTAACGGTCGCCGCCATACCTGCCGAAACGTATCGCATAGTGGCATCCCCGATCTTTCCAACTATACCACTATTGACTCTGGCCGGCTTTATACTTTCCGAAGGTCGTGCCAGCGAACGCCTGGCTCGCGTCTTTAGGGCCCTGTTCGGATGGATTCCTGGTGGATTGGCGGTAGCCGCAACGCTACTGTGCGCCTTCTTTACGACATTCACGGGAGCATCGGGCGTGACCATTCTCGCCCTGGGAGGGCTCCTGTTACCCGTGCTTTTGAAGAGTGGTTTCAGAGCGAATTTTTCTATCGGACTGCTGACCTCTACGGGTAGCCTGGGCTTGCTGCTACCCCCTAGCCTCGTTGTGATTCTTTATGGCGTCATCGCCCATGTACCGATTCTTGACATGTTCAAAGCCGGACTTATACCAGGGGCTTTGTTGATTGCCCCTATTTGCCTTGCTTGCATCTGGCAGGGGTTTAAGACCGGGGCCGGGCATGCCCCATTTATTCTTCGCCAAGCCGCTGCTGCCATTTGGATCGCAAAATGGGAAATCGCCATGCCGATTCTCCTGTTGGCACTTATCTTCGGCGGATTCTGCACTCTCGTTGAAGCCTCGGCCGTCCTGGTGATATACGCCTTGATAGTCGAGGTTTGTATTTTCCGCGATCTGGACTTGCAAAGACTCCTAAACATGCTTGTCAAATGTGCTGCCCTGGTGGGAGGCGTGCTTATTATTCTCGGTGTGGCTATGGGACTGACGAGCTATCTTGTTGACGCGCAGGTTCCCGCGCATGCCGCCACCTGGGCCACAAATCACCTACACTCAAGGTGGTCATTCCTCCTAGCGTTAAACGCGGGGTTGATCGTTGTCGGATTCTTGATGGATATCTATTCCGCGCTGGTCGTGGTAGTACCTCTGATATTACCTATGGCCGAGTCATTCGGTGTTCATCCCGCCCATCTCGGCATTATTTTTCTGGCCAATCTGCAACTGGGCTATCTCACACCGCCGGTTGGTATGAATCTGTTTTTCGCTTCCTTTCGTTTCGAGAA
>JADFWI010000181.1 GCA_015222985.1 Pseudomonadota bacterium
CTCTTGAGGATGTCGTAGTAGGTCAGCACCCTGCGTACCTGGAAGACGGGCTCTGCTCCGCGGCAGTAACCGTATTTGCTCTTCTTGTAGTACTTGCGCTGCCGCAACAATGGTAAAGTCTTTTCCAGGGAAGACCACTTGTTCGGGTCAAGTCTCATGGCAGAGGCTATCCTCTGGGCGTCCATAACATGTCCCCTGCCAACATTATAGGCGGCAACGGCAATAAGGCTCCTGTCCGGATCAGGGGCCTCGTCGAACCTGTCATAGAGTTTTTTCAGGTACCTGGTGCCTCCCATGATGCTCTCGTGGGGATCCAGGCGATTCTTGACCCCCATCTCCTTCGCAGTGGGCAGGGTCAACTGCATGAGCCCTCTTACGCCGGAAAAGCTTTTTGCCCAAGGCCTGAATTGCGATTCCTGGTACATTAGGGCAGCAATTAACCGCCAGTCAAATCCGTAAGTCTCCGCCGCTTTCTTGATGGTTTTCTCGTACCTGGGAAGGCGGGTCTTAATCCTTTCCTGAAATTTTTTGACATCCAGATGGTCAAACCTTTCCAGGTAGGCATAGTAACGATTATATATGTCCTTGTACGTGCCATCGCGTTCAATGGTCTCCAAAAACTCATTGATCTTGTCCAGAAGAGAGCGCTCTCCTTTTTTCACAGCCCAGCCTAAAGACTGCTGTTTTTCGATGGGAAAAGCAATGCGAATATCCGGATAGTAACGTCGATTCATGAGCGCCACATTTGAGTCAGCTATGGTTACTTCGATCTTGCGTTGTGCTACGGCTTCAACAAGATCTTCCGTCGGAACATTATCGCGTGCTGTAATCGTGACATCCAAGCCCTTTCGTTTCAGTGCCCGAAGTCTTTCCTCATAGGAAGTCCCGGCCCGCACATGGATCGTCAGCCCCTCCAGATCATCAATGTTTCTTATTCCAGTGTTTTTTTTGTGGATGACGACCATCTGCTGAACGGGGAGGTACCCTTTTGAAAAATCCGCCACTCTTTCCCTGGAAGGTATTTTGGTCATGCCGGCCGCCACGAAATCCACGGACCCATTGCCCAGCAAGGGGAAAATCTGATTCCAGGATTCAGCCACTTGCACTTTCAAGTCAACGCCCAGAAAATCGGCAAAGGCCTTTGCAAGGTCGTATTCAAAACCCATGTCCTGATCGCGGTATGTATAATAGCAATGTGCGTTGTTGCGGGTTACCATGGTAACTGTCCCTGATTTTCGGATTTCCTCCAGGGCCAAATCGCGAGAACAGGCGGCCGAAAAAAGAGAACCGACAAACAGAAGAGCAAAAAGCGCCTTCAAAGTTGGGAGTGCATTTTTTCCGAATTTCATCACTGCAGTTTAACCGTGACGTAATACTGCTGACTGCCTCGCTGTATCAGGAAGACCGCTGATTCCTTGAGCCGATACTTGATCACGGCCTTCTTGAAATCATTCAGGTCTTTTACCACCACATCGTTGATCCTGCGGATGACGTCGCCGCTTCGCGCGCCGATTCTATCCAGATAAGAGCCTGAGCGTAGTTCGGTTACCATTACCCCGTCTTTCGCTGCAATCCTAAATCTGAGGCGCAGGATTGTGGATATCTCCTGGATTCGTACACCAAGAAACTCATATGCCCATTCTTCGGCAAGCTCTTCGGGGAATGTGCGCGAACGAACCTGAATGACATGAGATTCGTCATCTTTCCACACAGTTAATGGAATTACGTCTTCGGCGGCAAAATTTCTGATCAAGGCGAGGTAGGTCTCTTTGGAAGTCACTCGCTTTTTCCCGACCGCAGTGACCACATGGCCAGGTTGAAGACCTGCTTCATGGGCTGGGCTCTCTTTTGTGACATCGGATACGAGAACGCCTTGTCCCTGTGGCGTCTTGAAGTAGCGCGTAAGCCTCGGGTCAAGATCCTGGACGGATAGACCGAGCCAAGGGATGTGCACCTCGCCGTATTTTATGAGATCATCCATGACCCGCCTGGCCTTATTGATGGGTATGGCAAAACCTATCCCCTGGGCCTTTGAATAGATGGCGGTGTTGATCCCGATGAGGTCGCCGTTGATGTTTAGAATCGGGCCGCCACTGTTGCCAGGATTGATGGAAGCGTCGGTCTGTATGAAATCCCTATAGGTCCGATCCTCTGCCTGAACAGAACGGTTCAACGCACTTATGACGCCCGTAGTCACTGTGTGGGAAAACCCGAATGGATTGCCGATAGCAATGACGGTTTCTCCGATCATGAGGTCATCAGAATTGCCCATCTCAATGGCTGGCAATGTTTCATCGGATTCTATTTTCAAGACAGCCAAGTCAAAATCCGGCGCCGCCCCCACGAGTTCAGCTTGAAACTCCCGCTCATCTCTTAGCACCACTTTAATCTCAGTGCTTCTCGCGATCACGTGCTCATTGGTCAGTATGTAGCCCCGTTCTCCGTCAATGATCACTCCTGAGCCCAGGCTGGTTCCTTTGTAACGTCGCCGGTAACGGGGTTCAAAGAAATCCCTGAAAAAAGAATCAAAGAAGGGATCAACGCGAGAATCAAAGAAGGGATTGGAGCGCTGAGCTACTTCATATTCGCTGCTAATATTAACTACGGCCGGACTAACCTTCCTGACGGCCTTAACGACTGCGCTTTCTCGCGAATAAGACGCAGGCCAGCAGTCGCTCGATATCGCGATAACCATGCCCAGAACCACGAAAAGGACTGCGAGGTTCGGACAACGACGTCGAAAGTCATTCATCAGAAGAGACACCTCTTTCATCACCAACTTTTGTTCACGGTACTATCAAAGTCGGCGCTAACTTGCTAATATTGAAGGGTTATGGGAGTCTCAAAATCCAAAATCCGAATATCGAAATTCGAAACAATGTTCAAAATTCGAATACAAAATGACCAAAACATCGCACGCTTTATTGCAGTAAGTAACTGAAATGTCCCAAGATATGCTTCTGTTTTTGAATTTGGTGCTTTGGTCATTAGGATTTGGTTGCGGCTTGCGCCTTGAGAACAGCACGGATTTGCGGCTGACGCCTTGAAAACAGCACGTGCTTCGAATTTCGAATTTATCAAAAATCGATCCGGCGACAATCTCTATCATTTCCCGGGACTACCTTCGAGAATGACGTGGCCCTGGACCTTTGCTATCATCACTTGACAGATTATCTTGAGTCGCTACAATAGTTACCCGGTGCGTAACGTCAAAAGGGGGATCTTTCAAAGAAGATCTCCCTTTATCGCTGTAAAGAGATTGATAACAGGGAAACCATGAGCCGTCAATCCTTGGAAGACATATTGCCACTTGTTCGCCATTCGAGCCATTACCTGGGCTCGGAAGTCAACGCTATCCGAAAGGACCCGGGGGAGGTGCGGCTCCGAGTCGCTCTGGCCTTTCCAGACCTCTACGAGGTGGGAATGTCTCATGTGGGCATTCAAATACTATACCATATTCTGAATGCCCAAGAAGGCATAGCAGCGGAAAGGGTGTTTGCCCCGGGTCTTGATCTGGAAGCCGAGCTTCGGGCCACCCACACTTCCTTATGCTCCCTTGAAACGCATACCCCTCTTTCAAATTTTGATATCATAGGCTTCAGCCTGTTGTATGAGCTTAATTTCACAAATATTTTATGCATGTTAGGCCTATCGGACATTCCGCTTTATTCAAAAAACCGTGGAAACTCGCATCCTTTTGTGCTGGGCGGTGGCCCCTGCACATTCAATCCAGAGCCTCTGGCCGACTTCTTCGACGCCATGGTCATAGGGGATGGTGAAGAAGTGGTGGTTGAGCTGATAGAGGCATTACTGGAATGGAAAGAAGGCGGGGGAGACGATCGGCAAGAACTTCTTGAACGGTGGTCGCGGTTACAGGGCGTTTATGTCCCTTCTTTTTTTAGACCAGATTGGGACTCCATGGGTTTGCAGGCGCTCACGCCTCGATTTTCCGGGCATAACACTGTGCGTAAGGCCCTCGTTTGCGATCTCAACAAGGTCCCGTATCCGGATCGTCCTGTGATAGGCTTTGGAAAACCCATCCACGACAGGCTCAGCCTGGAGATCTGCCGTGGATGCACAAGAGGATGCCGGTTTTGCCAGGCCGGGATGATTTATCGTCCTGTGCGAGAGCGTGCTCCTGACAAGGTTCTGGCCCTGGCGGAAAGGGCACTGGCCAGTACGGGATATGACGACCTTTCTCTTCTATCTCTCAGCACAGGCGACTACGGCGCTATCCAGGTCTTGATGGAGCGGCTAATGAACCGATGCGAGCCGGAAAAGATTGCTGTCTCGCTACCTTCCCTTCGCGTTGGAAGTCTGACTGAGTCGCTCATGGCCCAGATCAAGCGCGTCAGAAAGACAGGCTTCACAATAGCCCCGGAGGCTGGAAGCCAGCGGTTGCGTGACGTGATCAACAAGAATATTACTGAGCGAGATCTCAAAGAAACACTCCAGAATGCCTTTGGACTGGGCTGGCAGCTGATCAAGCTCTACTTCATGATCGGCCTTCCAACAGAGACGCAAGAGGATCTGGACGCCATTGTTGAACTGGTGAGAGATCTTCAAAATCTTCGTATTCCGGGCGTGCGCAGAAAAAACATTACTGTCAGTGTTTCCACCTTTATTCCAAAGACCCACACGCCATTTCAGTGGTGCCCTCAGATCTCGGCGGCCGAGAGCAGAGAAAAGATCCACATGCTCCGAGGCAGGCTAAGGGGACGGGGGCTCCGTTTCAAGTGGCAAGACCCGGAGATGAGCATCCTTGAAGGACTTTGGGCGAGGGGCGACAGGCGGTTGAGCCCCTTGTTGGTCAAGGCCTATGAAATGGGCTGCCGTTTTGATGGTTGGAGCGACCAGTTTCAATACAAACGATGGCAAGAGGCTATCGAGGCCTGCAACGTGGACCTTGATTCTTACACGACCCGGCCCCGCGTTTTTTCAGAGTCCCTTCCCTGGGATCACATTGATTCCGGGGTTTCCAAGGAGTTTCTGAAACAGGAGTGGGAAAGGGCGCTTGCAGGAGGCCATACTCCGGACTGCCGCCAGGGCGAGTGTAACCTGTGCGGGGTTTGCGACTTCGAAGCCGTAAAGCCTGTGACCTTTGGCGCAGAACCTGGCGCCCGGATTCGCCAACATATTGACAACACTCAGAAAACGTCTGTATTTAGGAAGATGCAAATCTCTTATGCCAAGCGCGGTCCGGCTAAGTATTTTGGTCACCTGGAGCTTGTCAAGATTATGATGCGCGCTTTCAGGCGAGCCCGAGTCCCTTTGAAATTTACAGAGGGGTTTCACCCTGCGCCAAAGGTTTCCTTTGAATCTGCGCTTCCAGTTGGCATGGAGAGCACGGAAGAGCGCTTTCAGGTCGAGACGCCGTTCCATGTGCAACCGGAATCACTGATCGAGCGTGTTAACGAACAACTGCCGGAGGGCCTCATCATCACTGCTTGCGCCACGGTCTTTCAGCGGTTGCCGGCAGAGACGGCCAGGATCTGCCACTACACCGTCAGCCTGAAAGATGCTTCTTTTTCCGAAGAGAAACTCAAGCATTTCTTGGAGAGTCCGGCAGCGCCTCTAACCAAAAAAAATCGAAAGGGCCGCGTCAAAACCATCGATCTGAAGCAAGCTGTCCGAGAACTGCAGATTGTATCTTCCACAACGGCAAGAATGACGCTGAGCACGTCGCCCGGAAACCACGTGAGACCCACAGATGCCCTTGGTCATATCTTTGGCCTTTCAGAAAGGAACCTCATGCTTGCGACCATTATTAAGGGCTCGCTCAAAAATAACTTCACATTTTGATGCGCCGATCCATCCCGCCACGTCAGATTAAGCCCCCATTGCAGCAAACAGAAACAATCCTGCTTCTGTCACTTCCCCCAGTGCGCCCAGCATATCACCGGTAATGCCTCCGAGCCTTTTCTTGTAATAGAAAATGACGAGTGCCACGATTCCTATGAATGCGCAGTTTAGGAAGACACCCTTCACTCCGAGCAGCATGGACAAGGCCACGGGTACTAAAAGCCATCTAAGGTTCGCAATATTTCTGTTTCCTGCAAAGAATGCCAAGCCTGTTCCCCCTTCAGGACGCAGGTAGTCCAAGAAGTTAATTGCTATGGCAAATGCGCCCCTTGCGTATGAGGGGATGATGATAAGCAAAATTGCTCGATCCCCATGAAGAGATGAAATGCCTGCCCATTTGATGCCCAGGACAAAAATCAGGGCAAGGACACCCATGGTCCCGACGTGGCTGTCTTTCATGATCCGGAGGACTTCTTCAGAAGGCTTGTGGCTGAAAAGGCCATCGGCCGTATCCGCTAGCCCGTCAAGGTGCAGGGCGCCTGAGACGACCGCGAGGAAAATGACATCAATGAGCGATACGATAGCTAAAGGGAAGACTTGTCGGAGCACTCCGTCTATCAGCGCGAGGAAAAGCCCGATAATGAGCCCAACCACCGGGAAATACCCCACCATGAGGGGGCCCGGAAGATCTCTTGATTTGCCCAGGGGAAAGATCGTCAGGAACTGCAGAGCGCCTCTCAAGTCTTTGATCATTGCGCTTCCTCAGTAACACCAGCCTCTTCAAAGGTGATAACTTCCCGAAAGACGCGCACTCCGGCCTCGATGACGTGCATGGCCAGGGCCGCCCCAGTACCCTCCCCAAGACGCATGCCGAGATCGAGAATGGGCCTCAATCCCATGTGCTCCAGCATGAGTTGGTGCCCCTGTTCCACGGACCGGTGCCCTGCAAACATATAGTCTGCCACGGTTGGGCACATAACATAGGCCAGCAAGGCCCCGGCAGTCGAAATCAGGCCGTCGATGACCACCGGCCTCTTAAATCGGGCTGCGGCAAGGACGGCGCCGGCAATACCGCCGATCTCAAATCCGCCCACCTTGCCCAACACATCTAAGGCATCTTTCGGGTCAGGCCGGTTAATATCAAGTCCTTTTTGGATTGCCCGACATTTCCTGGCAAAGCCCTCATCGTCCACCCCGGTGCCGCGGCCGGTTATCCGTTCTACAGGATGGCCCGTAACGGCCGCCCCAATGGCGCTTGAGGACGAGGTGTTGCCGATGCCCATGTCACCGGCCCCCAGAAGCTCTACGCCTTCTTCAAAAAGCGTTGAAGCCACCTCGTAGCCTGTTACGAGGGATTGTTCGGCCTGTTCTCGCGTCATGGCAGGGCCAAGGGTGAAATCACTAGTGCCCTTGGCAATCTTTCTGATAAGCAGCGCGTTTTCTACCTGGCTTTGTGCTGCCAGCACCGCTTCCTCAACAGGCAAGTCAGAGACTTCCGGGATGACGCCCATGTCAACGACCAGGACCCGGGCGCCTGCCTGGCGGGCCAAAACGTTAATGCCGGCTCCGCCCAGGACGAAGGTCCTGACCATCTCGCCGGTTACCTCCTGGGGATAGGCGCTCACGCTGTTTGCCGCAACACCATGGTCTGCGGCCATAACCAGGACTGCCTTGTTTTTTACCGAAGGCTCCAGGGTCCGCTGGATGCCACAAATCCGTTCTCCGATAAGGTGCAGTTCTCCAAGGGCGCGGCGCGGCATGACCAGCCGGGACGTGCGCTCACGCGCCCGGTCAACGATCTCTTGGTCTGCCGGTTTAATCTCGCTAATCATTTGATTCAACGTCATCTTTTTTCCCTTCGGTTTGCCGTTGACCACCTTATATCAGATTGTCTGTTTTTCAATGATTTAGGGTTCGCGCAAAAATAAGTTCGCAGAGTTGGCGCTCAGATTTGGTTCAGATTTCGCCGATCCGATTGAGCAAAACCGCAGGAATAGCGAGCTATTTCGAGGAGTTTGGGAATGAGGCATCGGTCAAAGATGGGCTGAAGCTGAGATGCCGAAATGTGAAGTTATTTTTGCGCGAGCCCTTAATATACGACCACACATGAGTTCGGCAGTGCAGGTCCTCAACAGGCATCTTTCCAGAGATCCACACAGGCTTTTCTTGAGTCCAAGGCTGTATTTCGGGGACGTCTATGATTTTATGCTTTACGTTGGTCGAAGAAGGTGATAATGATAAGGCATGCCAAGAAAAGCAAGGATAGACGCACCTGGGGCTTTCCATCATATCATCATCAGGGGTATAGAGCGCAGGAAGATA
>JADFWI010000182.1 GCA_015222985.1 Pseudomonadota bacterium
ATTTGCGCCTGACGGCTTGAAGACAGCACGGATTTCCCCGTCTCTGATAAGTGGATTAAATGTAACCATTTTAACGTCATTTCGTTTTGCCAATTTAGAGTACAGAATTTATGAGACGGGGTACTAGGTGCGGTCGAACACCCGGACGTCTTTTGGCTCGTGGATGGGATAGGCAGGAAAATGGCGGATGAACATGTGGTCCAGAAGCTGGGTGGAGAGAATGCCAGCCAGGGCCATGTTCTCTCGCTCACTCACAAGGTGTCCTTCTTGTTTTTCACACTTGGCAATAAGGCGCGACACCTTTTGGGGATGAAAGTATCCGGCGCGACGAATCGCGCTTTCAGAGAGTAATTCCTCCACATAGTCCGGAGGGTCTGTACAGAAAAAGCACCGGCTGATTGGGGCGCGATAGGGCTGCTTTGGCCTCTGCCAGAGCTTGGAGGGAATCAGATCACGAGCAACCTGCTTAAGGATGAATTTTTCGTCCAGGCCGTTCAGACGGTACTGGGGCGGAATGGTGGAGGCGAATTCCACCACCCGATGGTCCAGAAACGGAAAGCGGCCCTCCACAGAGTGGGCCATGGCCATGCGGTCTCCCTGAGAAGAAAGCAGGTAATTTGATAGGAAGATGGTCATCTCAGTATATTGGGCCCTTGAAAGAGGGTCCCAGTTCATAAAGTCCGTTGGGAGAGTTGAGATGAACCTCTCCTGAAACTCGTGTTCTTTCGCTGTTTTTTCCCTTAACGCATCCGAGAAGAATGCCTTTAGCAGGGATGTATTGTACCACCTTATCAGATGGGAGTATGCCGGAGAGTCCACCTGGGTGAGGTTTTTTCGGAAAAAGCTCTCAAGAAAGGCTCGGGCCCTGCCGTCTCCTTGTGAAAAAATGTAAGGATAGAGCTTCTGAAGTAGCATCGGACGTAACTTCGAGTCAGGCCGGCGTGCCCAAAAACGACGCACTTTGTCCTCCTTGAAGATGTTGTAACCCGCAAAGACCTCGTCTGCCCCTTCACCTGTAAGGACGACTTTAAAGTCGTTTTCGCGAACGAGTCCGGAGAGCATAAAAAGGGGGGCAGGGGCTGTGCGAAGGATCGGGGTCTCAGTATGCCAGATGACTTTGGGAAAGACCTCCCCGATATCTTTCTCGCTGCATTGAACGACCTGATGATCCGTTTGGATGGCTTCAATCGCCCTTTCCTGAAATGGTGTCTCGTCAAAACGGTCATCTGTGAACCCCACCGAAAAAGTACAGAGCCGGTTGTTGAATGATCGCTTAACCAGGGAGCTGATATACGTGCTGTCCAGCCCCCCGCTCAAATAGGCCCCGACAGGGACATCTGCCCTGAGTCGAATCCGGGCAGCATCGCAAAGGAGTTCGCTCAGTTCCTCGGTCCATTCGGCCAGAGAACGGATACGACTGTGTGAGGCTGAAAAGGACGGTTGCCAGTAAGGACGGATATTCATTCCACTGCTGGAGAACAGGGCATAATGGCCGGGCAGGAGCTGGCGCACTCCCTCAAACGCCGTAAGTGTGCCAAAGGGAGCCCAGCAAGTAAAGATGTCCGACAGGGCTTGAGAGTCTAGCGCCCGAGGGATGCGACTGTCTGCAAAAAGGCTTTTGATCTCAGAACCAAAAACCAGGCGGCCGTTCTTTTCAAAATAGAAGACAGGGCGGATACCCAGACGGTCACGAGCGAGCAAGAGCCTTTTTTGACCAAGATCCCACAGGGCCAGGCCGAACTGGCCGTTAAGGTGATGAAGAAACTCCGGCCCGTAGTCCTCGTAGAGGTGAACGAGAACCTCGGTGTCGGATCGAGTGTAGAACCGGTGGCCACGTGATTTCAATTCTTCCCGGAGGTCCGGATAGTTGAAGATTTCCCCGTTAAATATGATCCAGACGGACTGGTCTTCATTATGGATCGGTTGGTTCCCCCCGGCAAGATCGATAATGCTCAACCGGGCATGAGCCAAACCTGCAATATCATCCCTGTAAATACCTGATGCGTCAGGGCCGCGGTGGCGCAGGAGGCCGATCATACGGCGGAGAAGAGCCTCGTCAGGCGTTGAAGTGGTGAAGTCGATTATGCCGGCAATGCCACACATGACAATTTCAGAACTCCTGGTCGCCTTTCTTGGAAAGTCATAGATAGTGCCTGAACGAAAAGTCCCGTTCAGGCCAAATCCGAATATCGATATTCGGATTTCGAGTTTCTGACCAAAAAAATGGAGTTTTCGGTCAAGCACTAAATATTTTATGAGCAATCAGCATGCCATGCAAACGAGATCATGGTTGGCCGGTTAGCCTGTTGGCCCGTCGAGTCGGTTTCACTCTCAGCTTTTTGCCTTTTGCTTTGAGCCTTGAGCTTTCAGCTTTGAGGTTTGCTATTTGCTCCGTTGGCCAAAACCTCTTTGATTGTTTTTTTGATGGCCGCCACCTGCTCCGGGTTCTCAACCTTCTGGCCGTCGAAGTCCCGCACGTAGAAGACATCGACGACTTGATCGGCCTTGGTGGCGATCATGGCAACCCTGGTGTCCAGTCTGCTCCGGAAAAGGGCGTTGGTGATCTTGTAAAGAAGGCCAGGGAAATCATGCGTGTATATTTCTATGATTGTGAAAAAACCGGAGGTCTCATTGTCGACGATGACCTTGTCCGGTCTTTTCGGTGTTTCTCTCTGCAAGGACTGATAGGCCAGAACCTTTTGGTCAAGAGCGGTCGAAAGGTCCAACTCGCCCTCAAGAGCAGCTCTTAAATCCCTATTGACCTTGTTCCACATTTCGTCCTCAAGAAGCGTGTCGGGTGGGGCCTTGACCTTGAAAATGTCAAGGGCGATGTGATTTCCCCATGTGTAGATCTGAGCGCTCAAGATATTGAGATTATTCAGAGTGAACACGCCTGCGATCTTTGAAAAGAGCCCGGGAAAGTCCTTGGTGCAGACAGTGGCGGTTCTGTAGTTCGTCCTGGAGCTGACTTTTGCCTCCAGCACACAGGAGTGTTGACCAAGCCTATGATACAATTCGATATGACGCAGAATATCCTTTGACTGCGTGTAGAGGAGATAGCGGGGCGACATCTGGTCAAAAAGGGCTTCCAGTGCTTTGCCCCGTGTGGACACCGCACACTGAGAAATCTCTTTCTTTTTTTTCTCTACCACTTCTGCGGCCGCTGGTGTGGCCAGTTCACCCTTTTCCAGTATGTGAGAGATCTTGAAAAAGAGTTCCTTTAAGAGCGCTGCCTTCCAATCGTTCCACGCCTTTGGACCAGTAGCCATTGAGTCAGCAACCGTAAGCAAATAGAGCATCCGGAGGCGATCAATGTCGCGAAATCTTTTCGCACATTGAACGACAATCTTTTCGTCGTTGATGTCTCTTCGTGTGGCAGTGTGAATTAAGAAAAGGTGCTCACGAACGAGAAAAGAAATGGTGTCGATGTCTTTGTCGGCGAAGTCCATCCTCTTGAACACATGCCTCACGATCTGCGCTCCCCGTGTTGCATGGTCGTCATGGTCATATCCGTCTCCACCCTTGCCTACGTCGTGCAAAAGCCCTCCCCACAGCAGGATCTCAGGAGTTCGTATTTCTCTGAAGATCTTTGCGCAAAAGGCGTCCTGGGTGTCCGGGCTGGCGTCCCGCAATTCTTTCAAGATTTGTACGGTACGCAGCGAGTGCTTATCCACAGGATAGACATGATACTCATCGTATTGAATCCGGTTGACAATGCCCTTCATCTCGGGAATCAGGGCAACCATCATGCCTGCGTTTAACATTCCATTTAAGACATTAAAGGTTTGGGGAGGCGCGGACAGAATACGCTGAAAAGACCTAATGACCGCACGGGACCTTTGGAATTTCTCATCGACTAAGTACAAGAACTCTTTGACCAGCCGGCTTGCACCCGCCCTTAGAGGTTTTTCGAGTACCGCGCTCATCTCGAATATCTTTATTAAGAGGTGAGGATTGTGCAGAATGGCTTCCGGAGATTCAAAGTCCAGGGCGTCGCGGACGACCTCGATGCCTGCTGTTACCGCCTTTCGTGGCGACTTTTTCCTGCCGGACTTTTGCTTTGCCCTCACTGCATGGCCGAGAAACATCAGGTGTTGTCGTTTCACGAACTCCATCTGGCCGTGCAGGGCCCCCAGGAATCCTTCGACAGGCTGTTGCCCGTTTTCTTGCTTAAATCCCAAGGCCTGGGCGAGCCTGATCTGGTATTCAAAGTAGAGTTGATCGCATTTGCGTCCGCTCAAATGGTGTAGCCAGTTTCTCACGTTTCTAATAAACGTTAACGCCTCACATAGAGACTGAAACTCATCATGGGACAGATGTCCAAAGAACTCCAGGTCCCTTGGTTCGCTGATGTCATATGTCGTCAGGGCCACCCACAGCATCGTGTGATAGTCTCTCAGGCCGCCGAGTCCCTCTTTGATATTCGGTTCCAAAAGATAAGTGGAATCCCCGAACTTTGTATGGCGGTCTTGATTTCTTTCTGAGAGCCAGTCCAAGTAAGCACGTCCGTGCCTGCGGAGGATTTTGCCGCGTAATTGTTCCTTCAGATCTGAATAGAGGGAAGATATGCCACAGAGAAATCGTGCGTCGATCAGGGAGGTTAAGACCTCAAAATCCTGGGAGGCCAGCGTTGAACATTCTTTCAGGGATCTGGTGGCATAACCAACGTCAAGACCGATATCCCACAGGGGATAAAAAATCTCCTGGACAAGACCCTTGGCCTGGTCCGGGATTTTCTTCTTAAAGAGGAGGAGCACATCCACATCGGAATGAAGACACTGCTCTTTTCTGCCGTAACCACCGAGTGCAATGATTGCATAGGGATTTTTGTCCACGCGTATCAGGGGCCCTACGGAACTGTTGAGAAAGCTCTCGCGAAAGTACTCGTCAAGGACCTCTGCTTGTCGTTCCAAAAAGAAGGGTTCATCGCCATTGAGGAAGCGGGCGATTAGCCCTTCCCTCTTTTTCTGCAGAACGCTTATTGGGGATTCTTGAGAGTTCATGGGCACAGACAGCTATATTGCTTCCTTGCCCCGTTCTCCTGTCCTGATGCGAACGACCTCATCCAGGCCAGAGACAAAGATCTTTCCGTCGCCAATGGCTCCGGTCTTGGCTTTTTGCTCGATCACCTGCACAACCTGAGGCGCGAGTTCCGAATTCACGACTACCTCTAGTTTGATCTTTGGCACAAAATCCACCTTGTACTCTGCCCCACGATAGATCTCCGTGTGGCCTCTTTGACGACCGAATCCCTTAACCTCGGAGACAGTCATCCCCTGAACACCAATCTCCGTAAGGCCTTCTTTCACGTCGTCCAGCTTAAACGGTTTGATAATAGCTTCGATTTTTTTCATTTTTTCTCCTCCAACAAAGGAACAAACATGTAAACTGACTGTCGCAATTACAGACTATACGCCGTCTCACTATGCTGCGTAATATCTAATCCCCTCATTTCTTCTTCATCGGTTACCCTCAACCCCATGGTACAATCAACAATCTTGAAGATGATGAGTGTCATAACAAAAGCAAAGACACAGGTGGCAAGGACCGACACAAACTGGATCCAAAGTTGTCCGGGGTTTCCGAAAAAGAGGCCGTTGGCTCCGTCCGGATTCACCGCTATGCTGGCAAACAAACCGGTAGCCAAGGCTCCCCACGTACCTCCCAGGCCATGGATTCCCACTACGTCGAGGGAATCATCGTACCCGAGTTTTGACTTGGCCAATACACCCATATAACAGATAACTCCTGCTATGCCACCAATAATCAGGGCTGACACTGGTCCCACAAAGCCGGCTGCGGGAGTAATGGCCACAAGTCCGGCCACGGCGCCGCTGGCTGCGCCCAGGGTGGTGGGTTTGTCGCGGTGTATCCATTCTGCAAACATCCACGTAAGGGCGGCGGCTGAACAAGCGACGTGGGTCGTCACAAATGCGCCCGCAGCCAAACCGTTGCTTGCAAGGGCGCTGCCTGCATTGAAACCAAACCATCCGAACCACAGGATGGCAGCGCCCGTAATAGTCATAGGGACGTTGTGAGGGATAAACTGCTCTTTGCCGTACCCTTTTCTCTTGGAGATTAGGATGGCAGCGGCCAGCGCAGAAGCCCCGGAGCTAATGTGGACTACCGTTCCTCCGGCAAAGTCGAGGGCTCCCATGTTTCCTAACCAGCCACCGGAACCCCAAACCCAGTGGGCCAGTGGACTATACACAAATGTGGACCAGAGTACGATAAAAACCAGAAAGGCGCTGAACTTCATACGCTCTGCAAAGGCCCCGGTAATGAGCGCGGGGGTAATAATGGCAAACATGGCCTGGAAGATCATGAAGGCCTGATGAGGTATCGTCCCGGCATAATCCGGACTTGGAGACAAACCCACCCCATTTAAGCCAAACCAGTCGAGGCTTCCGATAACACCTCCCACATCAGGCCCAAACGCGAGGGAATAGCCCCAGAGTACCCAAATCACCGTGACCACGCCCATGATGATGAAACTGTGCATAATGGTGGCCAGGACATTCTTGTTGCGCACCATCCCGCCATAGAAAAGGGCCAGACCGGGGGTCATGAACAGAACCAGGGCCGCACAAATAAGAATGAAAGCCGTGTCTCCTGCGTCAATCATCTTTCAATCCTCCTAGCATTCACAAGGTTTCTCATTCTATCATGAGCCAACCTGTAAAAATAAAAGCAACACATATGCCAAGAGTTTGAAATAGACACAAGTTGAAATAAATTCAGGTGGATAAGACCGAAAAGGTCGATGGATTACAGAGACATGACAGAACGATACCGTGGTAAATAGCGATACTTTCTACAAAACCGTAGTTTCAGGCATCCGGTATGAATGAACCTGAAGGGTCAATTTTTAGGTTTCTTGCCCCGCTTCTTTATTGGGACATAATCTCTCTTGTTCCGCCCAACATAGATCTGGCGAGGCCTCTGGATTTTCCAATTGGGATCCTCGATACTCTCCTTCCACTGGCTGATCCATCCGGGCAGGCGGCCGATGGCAAACATTACCGTGAACATATTGACCGGAATCCCGATTGCCCGCAGCAGGATACCGCTGTAAAAATCTATATTCGGATAGAGCTTATGATCAATGAGATATTGATCCTTCAAGGCCACTTCTTCCAATCTCCGGGCAATATCCAGCAGAGGATCTTGACGTGTTGCTTTTCCCAAGACCTTATCGCACACCTCTTTCATAATCCGGCCCCTTGGATCATAGGTCTTGTACACACGGTGACCAAAACCCATGAGCCGAAAAGGATCGCTTCTGTCTCTGGCCCGGGCCAGGAAAGGGGCCAGATCCCCGCCACTTTCATGTATCTGGCTGAGCATTTCCACCACGGCCTGGTTTGCGCCGCCGTGCAAAGGCCCCCAAAGTGCATATATGCCGGCTGAAATGGCCGCATAGAGATTGACCTTTGCGCTTCCCACTAATCGGACCGTAGCGGTGGAGCAGTTTTGTTCGTGGTCGGCATGGAGGATCCAGAAGACGTTCAAGGCCTTTACGACATCTTCGTCGATAACATAGGGCCGGACCGGTGAATCGAACATCATGTTCAAGAAATTTGCTGCGTACGTGAGGTCATGTCTCGGGTAAATGACCTTGTGTCCCCTAAAGATTTTATAGGACATGGCCGCCATAGTCCGCACTTTTGACAGCAGCCTGGTGACAGTGATATTGATTTCTTCTTCCTGTGTTCTTTCAGGGATTTTAGGATAGAAAGCTCTCAAAGCGTTGACCATGGAGGAAAGGATGCCCATGGGATGGGCCCATCTGGGAAAATGCTCAAAAAAGGCCCGCATGTCCTCATGGACAAGGGAGTTGTCATTCAGCATTACGGAGAAGCGGTTAAGCTGTCTCTGGGTAGGCAATTCGCCGTTTATCAAAAGATATGCTGTTTCCACAAAGGTGGAATGCTCGGCAAGCTGTTCCACGGGTATGCCTTCGTAACGCAGGATGCCCTTTTCTCCATCGACAAAGGTGATGCGACTCTGACAGTTGGCCGTATTCACAAAGCCAGGATCCAGCGTTACAAAGCCGGTTTCCTGGCGCAGCCTGGAAATATCAATGGCTCTTTCCCCTTCTGAGCCGGTAACAATCGGCAGCTCAAAGGTTTTCCCATCTATGATGAGCTTTGCTGTCTGTTCCATGTTTTTCCCTCGGTCTTCAAATTTTTTGCGTTCGTTTCAACGTTGTCATCTTTCTTGGTATAGAACGTATGTGAGGCAGAAAAGCCGTAACCGTTCACAGGTTACATTCATGCCGTACGGAATTGTTTTGAAAGATGAACGTCGAACATCGAACATCGAACGTCCAACGTCGAATGAAAAACGAATATCCA
>JADFWI010000183.1 GCA_015222985.1 Pseudomonadota bacterium
GCGCCTGTTGTGTGGAAGCGCCACCTTTGGGGAACGCCTCGTGATCAGAAACTTCTTGACCTGCTTCAGTCCTTGCCACCGCTTTCGGATTTGGCTGGAGCTCCAAAGGAAGGCAAGCGTTGGATTAAAGGACTAGGCCTCCAGCCGTACTATCCCGAAAAGGCGGCGAGTCTTCCTAACTATCCCAAGCCACGACCAAACCCTTGGAGCCTTGACACTCCTTTTGTCAGCGCCGATCAATTCCTCCAGATGATTGTATTTCAGTCTGATTGCATAATTCTTGAAGAAAGACTGAAGGGAATAGGGGCCTCAACAAAACATCTGAGGCGCGCCCCAAACAGGAGGTTGTTCAAAGCGCCTATGGCACTGGTTAGCAAAGGATTCGGCAAGGTGGGGTATTGTGATTTTAATGTGCTTTTTCCTGACTCCCTACGATCAATCGTCGGTCCGCGCGAGGACGCCGATCTATTGATGTTTCTTACGGCTTACTTGAGATCCAACCTGGCAAGATACTTCATATTTCACACCTCAGCGAACTGGGGGAGCGAGAGGGACCAGATACATCTCGGCGAACTGCTGCGGGTTCCCTTTCCTTTGCCGGGGAACGAGTCCGCTTCGCCGGACGCGCGACGAATCGTGAAACAAGTGGCTCGAAAAATCGGCAAACTCAGTAACAAGTTGCAAGATACGCTTAGCCAGTTGAAGGCGAATGCCAAACGTCAATCTCTGTTTGATAAGTATGAGGTGGATATCAGCAGGCAATGGCACCGGGAAAGAAGAAGACTCGTCGATACGCTACAAGAAGAGATCGAGCCGTTAATTTACCGCTATTTCGGTCTGACTGAGCAGGAAATCACCCTCGTCGAGGATACGATTCGTGTTTTCGAGCCCAGTTCCACCCCGACCACCTGGCGGTCGACACAAACAGTGACTCTTGATCCGGTAGAAGACACGACGGTAGAGCCCTATTGCACCCAAGGCTTAGTGGCCTATGCAGACACTTTGACTACAACGTTGAATACCTGGGCTCAGACGGAAGGTTCGAGCCATCGCGTCCGTGCGGAAGGCGGGACAGACGACCAAACCGGCTTGGCGATGGTTACTCTCGGCTTATTCAGCGACGAGGCGGCTTATCAACAAAAGTCTCTCTTTCAGAATCTGCCAAAAATTTTAAAAGCATTTCATGCACATGCTTCAAGGAAACTTGGAACCCTGCTTTATGAGCGTGACATTCTCCTTTTTCAAGGAGATCGGATACATATTGTTCGTCCAAACATCCTCTTGAATTGGACGCGCACGGCGGCACTTAACGACGCGGCAAGGATATATGGCGAAATTGCTCTGGCACAAAAGAAGTCCTGATCATGGGCAGTGAGGACGGGGCGCTCAGACAACTTTTCCCGCAAGGGCATATTCCCGTTGTTCTGTCTTCCATTCTTCAAGCCGGTGGCACTCTTCGAAAAAAATCGGATACAGAATTTGAGGACAGGATTACCATACGGCTTTGTAAGGAATTAGTAAGAATTCCTGTATTTCGGGATGGCCCCCTTGATATTCGCCCGCAAACGGGAATTCTTTCCCTCAATCCTGACGCTGACAAACTTGGCGGTAGTACTGATTTCCTTGTGTCTTGTGGCCGTGGGCACGAAGTTTATTTTGCTCTGGAAGCTAAACGGTTGCGTGTACGTTCATCCAGTGGCCGGTTGGTTTCGGGAAATGATGAGTACGTAAAAAATGGAATGATGCGCTTCGTTACCGGCCAGTACGCGCCTTTTATGGAGGCCAGTGCTATGATCGGGTATGTCTTTGATAGAGAAACAGACAAGGCCCGTTCCGGTATTGACAGATCTGTTCGAACCAAAGCAAAGGATCTCAAACTTATACCTCCAAAGCGACTTATGCGATCCCATATATTGCCAGACATGCTTGTTGATGAAACCCGTCATGATTTAAAGAAGCGCTTTTTTACCATCTACCATATTTTTTTCGCCGTTTAGTAAGTAGCGATAATAACAGGGTTTCGTTGTTACTCGGGACCTTGGGGTATCATCCGGGTCCAGTTGTAAATCAGTTAATATCTTACCTTGCTTATAGCTGGCTGACAGAAAATCGCTTGTTGCGATTTGGACTGAAACGGCACTCCCAAGCACCACACACTAATTTTTTTAGCACTGTTGGAA
>JADFWI010000184.1 GCA_015222985.1 Pseudomonadota bacterium
CCCAAAGCTGCCACAAAGGCATCGAGGCTGTTGTATTTCACGGAATCTGCGCCGATCTCATCGGCTATCCGGGCTTCGAGACTCCTTAGCTCTTCCATGGACGTGATATCCCCGGACTTGATATAGCGCCTGGCTGCCAGCTCTTTATGACTGCGCGTGGAAACGCCGAAACTACAGGGACACATGAGAGGCGGACAGGCAATGCGCACGTGGACCTCCTTGGCCCCTGCCTTTTTCATGTCCCGGACCTTGTAGAAAATCTGGGTGCCTCGGACAATCGAATCATCGCACAGGACTATCCGCTTGCCCTTCACTGCATAATGCAGCACAGACAGCTTGCGCTTAGCCATCTTTTCACGGGCAAGCTGACTCGATTGCGTATAGCTCCGGTCTGCGTATCGATTATAAAGAAAGACCTCCTGGTAATTGATCTTTGAGTGTTTGTGATAGCCCAGGGCATGGCCAATCCCTGACATGGGCACGGCAGACACAATATCAGCCTCCAGCCCTCCTTCCTCGATGTCTCGTCTTGCCAGGCTCTCGCCCAGGTTGTTCCGGGCCTCCTGGACGTAAACACCATCTATTATGGAATCGAGGCTTGCCGTATAGGCCCATTCAAAGGCACAATGAGCGCTACGCGGGGAATCAAGCTGCGCCATGGTCTGAAATCCCCTGTCATTTATCAGGATAATCTCCCCCGGACGGATATCTCGAAGAATCTCCATCTCCAGGTTCTGAATCGCCCTCGATTCCGATGCAACCACATACCTTCCCGGGCCTTGCCCCATGATGAGCGGTCGGAACCCATAGATATCCCGGGCCGCATAGATACCATCCTTGCACACAACCAGAAGCGAATAGGCCCCTTTCACCTTTCTAGCAAGGGCATGGATGCCTGCAACCACGTCCGGCTCTTCCATGATGATTTTGGAAATCACTTCAATGTTGTATCCCTGATAGAAGGCCTTGCCACGGGCCTTCATATCTGCGATCAGCTCATCGGCGTTCAGCACGTTGCCGCTGAACGCCACGGCAATCTCCCCCAGTTGGCACTGCCATCTGACGGGCTGACGCTCCCACAGGCTCACATGCCCGATGCCCCACCTTCCATTCAGATATTTAAACTCTTCAGACTTAAACGTAGCGGCGACTTTACCGTAGTGAGTAAGTTGACGGATACTCCCGTCAAAGGTGGAAATACCGCAGTACTCCTGTCCGCGGTGCTGGAGAAAATCAATCCCCTGAAAAATGTCATGGACACATTCAGTATCTGAATATAGGCCGAAGACCCCGCAGTTATCTTGCAATGACTTCATGGGCTTGCCCCGCGTGACTAATAGTTATTTGTTATTCCGCCATCCGGCATCCGGCATCTGGTTTTCAATTTCCAAAACCACTCACCCAATATCCCCATGATAGCGCTGAAGAGACTTCACCCTGCCATGCCCATCACGAAAAGCTGCAATCCCCCTGGCCGCGGCAATGGCCGCAGCCGTTGTCGTGATGTATGGCACCTTATACTTGATCGCGGCCTTTCGGATGTATGAATCGTCGTGCTTGCTCAGTTTGCCGCTGGGGGTATTGATAATCAGGTGAATCTCATCGTTCTTTATCCCATCAACAATATTCGGCCGGCCTTCGTGCACCTTGCGGATCGGTTCGGTCTCAATACCGTGTTCGGCGAGAAACTTGTGGGTCCCTTCAGTCGCTTTGATCGTAAAGGCAAGTTCGTCAAACCGCCTGACCACATCCAGAACCGCATGCTTGTCTTTATCGGATACGGTGATGAGCACGGTCCCGCCGGAAGGAAGGCATTGTTGAGCTCCCTCTTGGGCCTTATAAAAGGCGAGACCAAACCGGTCGGCGAGACCAAGGACTTCGCCAGTAGATCGCATCTCCGGCCCGAGGAGCGGGTCGACCTCCGGGAACATGTTAAAGGGGAAGACCGCCTCCTTGACACCAAAATGAGGTATCGATCTCGGCTTGATATCAAGGTCTGCAAGCTTCTTGCCGAGCATGAGCTGGGTGGCCAATCGGGCCATAGAGATGTTGCAGACCTTTGAAACCAGGGGTACGGTCCTTGACGCTCGGGGATTAGCTTCAAGGATGTATACCGTATCGTCTGCTATTGCGTACTGAATGTTCATCAGGCCGACCACACCGAGTTCCACCGCGATCTTTTTCGTATACTCGCAAATGGTATCAATGTGCCTGGCGGGAATGCTGATGGGAGGTATCACGCACGCCGAGTCACCGGAGTGTATCCCTGCCAGTTCGATATGTTCCATCACGGCAGGCACAAAGGCATCCGTGCCATCTGAAATGGCGTCTGCTTCGGCCTCGATGGCGTTTTCTAGAAACCTGTCAATCAAAATCGGCCGTTCAGGCGTTACGTCCACGGCTACTGCCACGTAATGTTTCAGCATTTCCTCGTCATGGATGACTTCCATGGCCCGCCCCCCCAGGACATAAGATGGCCGAACCATGAGGGGATAGCCGATCCTTTCAACCACACGAAGCGCCTCTTCCAATGTGCTCGCCATACCCGATTCGGGCTCAGGGATACCGAGCTTTGCCATCATCTTCCGGAAGCGGTCCCGGTCCTCGGCGAGATCTATGGTCTCAGGGGAAGTGCCAATGATCTTGACTCCCGCTTCGGCCAGTTCGTTGGCGATGTTGAGCGGTGTCTGCCCCCCGAACTGGACGATGACCCCTTCCGGCTTTTCCTTTTCGTAGATGCTCAACACATCTTCAACCGTAAGAGGCTCGAAGTACAGCTTGTCTGACGTATCGTAGTCCGTTGAAACGGTCTCGGGGTTGCAGTTCACCATGATCGACTCGAACCCCTCGTCACGCAGTGCAAAGGCGGCGTGAACACAACAATAATCAAACTCTATTCCCTGTCCTATACGGTTAGGCCCGCCTCCCAGGACCATGATCTTGCGCCTCGTGCTCGTTTCCACCTTGTCAGGGGCGTTATAGGTGGAAAAATAGTAGGCTGCATCCTCCACGCCACTCACCGGCACAGGTTCCCACGCCTCGACCACGCCCAGAGAAGTGCGCCGCTCCCTGATGTCCCTTTCGGGCAAGTCGAGAATCTCTGACAGGTACCGGTCTGAGAACCCGTCTTTCTTGGCCTGTGTTAGAAGATCGTCAGGCAGGGCGTTCCCCTTATACTTCAGGATCTCTTCCTCAAGGTCCACCAGCTCCTTCATCTGCTCAATGAACCAGGGCTTGATAAAGGTCCTCTCATAGAGCGTCTCCACGCTGACTCCCTTTCTGAGGGCCTCGTACATGATAAATTGCCTCTCGCTGGAGGGCTCTGCCAGCAACTCCATCAACTCATCCAGTGGCCTTTCATTAAAGTCCTTGGCAAAGCCGAGCCCGTAGCGGCCGTTTTCCAGGGAGCGAATCGACTTCTGGAAGGCCTCTTTGTAGTTCTTGCCAATGCTCATGACCTCGCCCACGGCGCGCATCTGGGTGCCCAATTTGTCTTCAGAGCCCTCAAACTTTTCAAAGGCCCATCGGGCAAACTTGACTACTACATAGTCGCCCCACGGTGTATATTTATCCAGGGTTCCTTCCCGCCAGTAAGGGATCTCATCGAGCGTCATTCCTCCAGCCAGCATGGCAGAGATAAGGGCGATGGGAAAACCCGTGGCCTTGGAAGCAAGGGCAGACGAACGCGACGTCCTTGGGTTGATTTCAATTACGACCACACGACCGGTCTTGGGGTCATGGGCAAATTGAATATTCGTGCCACCGATCACGCGAATAGCCTCGACAATGTCGTAGGACCATTTCTGAAGCCGCTTTTGCAGGTCAGGGTCTATGGTGAGCATAGGGGCCGTGCAATAGGAGTCACCCGTGTGCACGCCCATGGCATCCACATTCTCGATAAAACAAACGGTAATCATCTGGTTCTTGGCATCCCGCACGACCTCCAGTTCCAGCTCCTCCCACCCAAGGACGGATTCTTCTACCAGCACCTGACCCACCATGCTCGCCGAGAGCCCGCGGCTGGCAATAGTTTGCAATTCCTCCACATTGTACACCAGACCACCGCCTGTTCCTCCCATGGTGTAAGCAGGGCGGATGACCACAGGGTAGTCAAGTTCAGCGGCGATTTTTTCAGCCTCCTTCACGCTGAAGGCAGGTTTGCTCCTGGGCATCTCGATCCCGAGCCGGTTCATGGTATCTTTGAATGCGATCCGGTCCTCGCCGCGCTTGATGGCATCTATCTCAACACCGATTATCTTAACCCCGTATTTTTCGAGCACGCCTGTGCGTGCCAGCTCTGAGGAAAGGTTCAGACCTGACTGCCCGCCCAGGTTGGGAAGAAGCGCATCCGGCCTCTCTTCTTCTATGATCTCGGTCATAACCTGGAGGTTCAAAGGCTCAATATAGGTCACGTCGGCCATGCCGGGGTCGGTCATGATGGTTGCAGGGTTGGAATTGACCAGCACAATCTCGTAACCGAGCTTGCGAAGGGCCTTACAGGCCTGGGTGCCCGAATAATCGAACTCGCAAGCCTGGCCTATTACAATCGGCCCGGAACTGATAATCATGACTTTCTTGATGTCGTCACGTCTTGGCATAGAATTGTCCTTTTACCATCTATGTTGCGGTCTGACATAAATGGCGTTTCTTGCCGAGTAAATTGTCCGATACACTCCAGCACTCCATAGCCGTCTGGAATTGTAGTAAGCTTTATAAATTAACCTGCAGACCCTTTTCTTGCAAGTACTCCTTAACCTGACCGATGCTGAAGATGCGATAGTGAAAGACCGAGGCGGCCAGCAAGATCTGAGCGCCTCCCTGGGCAACGGCCTCATAAAAATGCTCCAGAGTTCCCGCCCCTCCTGAGGCAACCACCGGCACGTTAACAGCATCTGAAATGGCTTTTGTAAACTCCAAATCGTAGCCGGCCTGAGTTCCGTCACCGTCCATGCTTGTCGGCAGGATAGTTCCAGCGCCCAGCTCCTGGCATTGCTTGGCCCAGGCCACAGCATCCTTGCCGACTGGTTTCGTGCCACCTGAAACAACCAGTTCAAATCCGGATGGCATCTCCTTGTTCCGCCTGGCATCAACGGCCACGGTCACCTTCTGCGAGCCAAACGCCTTTGCCGCTTCTGCGACCAGGTCCGGGTTCTTGACTGCAGCGCTGTTCATGGAAACATTGTCAGCACCAGCCTCCAAAACCAATTCAATGTCTTCCAGGCTTCCGATGCCGCCACCTACTGTCAAAGGGATGTCTATGACTAATGAGACATTCTTAACCCATTCCAACCGGGTCTTCCGGTTTTCCAGGGTTGCTGCGATATCCAGCATGGCCAATTCATCGGCCCCCTCCTTCTGATACAATGCTGCGTTTTCTACAGGATCGCCTGCGTCTTTTAGATCAACAAAATGAATCCCCTTCACTACCCGACCCTTTTTCATATCCAGGCAGGGCATAATCTTGATTGTATCCACGGTGCCTCCTTTCTATTCCACATGTGTGCCTGACAAACGGTTCTTGTCAAAGCTTGCTACCCGAAATTATGTGATTTGTCAAACCGGCCAGATTGCAGTCGCAATTCGTTTTCACAAGGCATTACACGAAATCTGAAAGAAACGAGTGGGCTGAACATAGCCTGATACCTTCCTTCGTAATCAGATCCATATCATTTTCAAGTGATACCTGTGACGCCTGCACGGAGGGGAAGCGAACCTTCAAATAGTTGAGTGATCGGCTGATACTCTTGCCGGATTTTCTGCATTCGACAAAATGAACAGGACTTCCGTCTTCAACAATAACGAAATCCACCTCTCGTCTGTCCACATCCCTGAAATAGCGAAGCTCTATATCTCGGCCCTCGGTATCCTGCAAGAAAAAGCACCATTTCAAGAGATGACAGGCCACAAGGTTCTCAAATCGCTTTCCCGTATCCTTAACCACTGTCCAGTCGAGATGATAATGCTTTGCTTCCTTCTTTACTGCCCTTATCTTGGGCGCTCCGAACGGATATATCCGGAAAATCATGTAGAGATTTTCAAGCATGCCAATCCACCGCGATACGGATTGATGTGAAACCTGCAAGTCTTCTCTCAGTGCATTGATTGACAGTGGAGAACCGACCAGTTCAGGAAGACGCAGTACCATTTTTTCGATAATGCCCAGATCCTGAACATTCTCAAGATCGGCCAGTTCTTCCCTCACAATCTGTGAACGGAATTCCCTGCTCCATCGCTTGCTCTCTGTTTCCGACTGCAGCATGAACGGTTCGGGGAATCCCCCATAAACAAGAAGATCCAACACGGTTGATGGTGCCGGCATGGCCAGTTCAGTGTATGTCAAAGGGAAAAGCCGGAAAAAATGATAACGCCCCTGCAGGGAATCGCCCCCGCGACGGTAATAGTCAAGCCGTGCGCTACCGGTAACAAGGATGTGAAGTTCATCGCCGCGTTTATCATACAAGCCCTTTACGACTTGTCGCCACCGCGAGTATTTGTGAATTTCATCGAGGATCAGATATCCAGGCCCCGCGGGAAATCGCTCAATGAGAATATTCTCCCTGTCCTCGGCCGCATCCCAGTTCAGATAACGCGTTTCTGTGTCATACCCCGCCTGATGACAAAGCTGCTTTGCCATCGTCGTTTTTCCGGTCTGTCGCGGCCCACCGACAAAGACCATCTTACGTTTCAAATCGGCGGATACATTCTTTTCGATATACCTTGGCAGATAACCAACCAATTTTACCCCCATCCAAAAATACAGCCGAGTAATTTCCGATTGGGGTAAGTATACCCATTCCCCATTGCAACTGTCAACACCAAAAAAACAGGGTCGCAACAATTCTTACGAGGGTTTCAATGGGCACTCTCCCTTAATCGTAAAGAATCCACGCCCAGAGGACGTGGCCTTGATTTGCGCCCTTGAAGGGGGCCGGGCGTTCGCAAGCTCATGAATGACTAAAATGCCTAAAGTTTGATGAAATCGCAAAAAGTCGTCACTCCGGTGAAAACCGGAGTCCAGGTCAGTCATAACTTTCTGAAAACACTGGATTCCGGCTTTCGCCCGCCTGCGGGCCGTAGCCTATGGCGGAGAGCCCGGAATGACAAAAAAGGACGTTTTTTGACTTTTTACGAGACCGTCAAGTTTAAAGTGCCTAAAGTTGTGGTTCGCCTTCGGC
>JADFWI010000018.1 GCA_015222985.1 Pseudomonadota bacterium
CCATATGGGCTTCAGCGATTTTGTAATATGGAGCAGTACTCCAGTTAACTCTTGTTTCCTGCACATTTATTCTGATTTTTTCAATCTTGATCCTTTCGATATCAGCCATTCTATCTCCTGTTTTCCGAAAAAATTGCTGGCACAGCTCCTCTGGCATTTGAGTGAATCCGCTCCCTGTCTTTAACAGATCTGCTTCTTTTTGACGTATAAATCAATGTCTTGCAGCCGTCAAGACCGACTAGAACAGTGAGACATACGACTGTAAACTCAATCAAGTCAGAGAACACAGATACCTGACCACAGACGCCGAAGAGCACGGAGAGGAGCCGCTAGCCTCCATATCTTGCTGCTACGTGTCAGGGTGAGTTCGGCCTCTGTCTGCGCAAGCCGGGTCCTGAGTGTATCCAATTCGCTGTTATGACCTTGGTTGCGCAGAAATAAACGCTCCTCTTCTGCTAATCGAAGCCCGTCCTTTAGATCCTTGACTGTTTTTGTAGAATCCGAAGGACAGACCTTTATAACAAACTGATAGGTCATTGCCTCCGGTCCATCAAGTAGAAATTCACGAATGACCGGAGGGAGTTCCTCAAGACATGCTCCGAATTCAGTGTCCTCAGGTGCGACCTGCATTCGATCCCACGTTGCAATAAAGTAACCTTCCTTTGTTAGAAGCTCCCTTAGTCCTTCTGCAGTAAAAAAACGAAGATGGGTAGCATCCAGCAACCCCTTTTCCCTGTAACGAAAACGGCCTTGCAGGAGATCAGCCAGCAGACCTGCATAGGCAATATTGGGAACCGAGATGACTACATAACTATCCGGGGCCAATATCTTATGTGCCTGCTTTAAGGATCGCCCAGGGTCCTTAAGATGCTCCAGAACGTCAGCAAACACCACAACGTCGAATTTCTGTCCCTCAAGACATTCTTCAAGATTCAGGATGTCCAGATCGCCACATATTACTCGATGGCAGAATGTCTCTGCCTCCTTGGCAGCGTCTTTATCGATTTCTATTCCGGTTACCTCACAGCGGAAGTGGTCCACCAGTACCCGGGTCATATGTCCGGGCCCACAGCCACATTCTAATACACGTTTCCCCTGGCCAACCAGATGCAATATCTTGGAGGCCGTGGTGTCCGTATCAAGATCAATCTCATAGAAATAGCGAAAACAGTCTTTAGATGCCATTAGAGAAAAATACCATATATATTCGGTTTGGAACCATATTAATCGGAATCCATCGGGTGCCACATAGTATTCATATAACCCCACTGCCACCATTCCCATGGCCGTTCCAACACATCCTGCTCAAGTTCCCGCACGGCCTGTGCCATAGCCTCGGCGCCTGTGCCCGGAAGAGGTCTTATCTCCGCCTTGACTCTCCAGCCGTTCTCTTTGACAACACCGTAAACCAGGGCTGCTTTCGTGGCGCCGGCGATCCGTTCTATCCCGGTGGGGAGGCAAAGATTGCCTTCAAGAAAAGGATATTCCCGAAAACGGCGAAGCCGCGGGTTGTATGCGTCCATGAGGATCACTACGGCTTCGTTGGTCTTCAATGCCCTGTAAATTCCCCTTAGATCATCTTCCAGGGTCACTCCGGTCCCTTTTGTGATACGATAATATGTCCGGAGCTTGTTCCGGAGATAAGCCCGGTCTACCCAGTCAAGAAATGGATTGCGACGATCCACTGCCTGGCTCAAACTACCTGTGCTTTGGCCTGCAAGTCCCAATGTACAGCCCAGCATGTTGAGCCTGCTGTAGTGAGAGAGCACTATGATTACGCCCCTGCCCTTTTCCATGGCATGAGTGAGATATTGCCTCCCTGATATTTCTGAAAGTCTGCCTATCGATCTGCCTGTCTGTCTTCCAATAACATAGGCATCCAGCATTTCACGCGCCTGCATGCAATAGTGCTCTTTCAGCCACTGCTTCAACACGTCTGGTCTGTCCGCCAGATCCGGAAAGCAGCGTTTCATGCCTGCCCGCAAACCCTTTATGTATAGCGATTCCCTTCTGGAATCCAGTGTTCCAATCCATGTAGCGATACTGTAGGCTAAAGGGAGGGGCAACATGGATATCAGGGGAAACACACAAAGCATGCGTATTGCCTTGGCAGCCTGTAAGGCACGGAATGCCAGCCTGTTTCCCATGACTTTTAATGAGAAGCCTTCAATATCAAGGATTTCAGCCGGTTCCACCATCCATGCCC
>JADFWI010000185.1 GCA_015222985.1 Pseudomonadota bacterium
TCTACCCGGGAAGTCCCAGATACCCGGGCCGTGAGGTCACCTGTTGAGACCCGATGCAATGTATCGAAGTGCTCAGCAAGACCGATGGCAAAATCGTGAGACAGATGAACGATCTCCGCGAGGTTCTCGGCAGTCAGGTTGACCATATGTTTTAGTTTGACAATCAACTCGAGTTCAGAGGCTTCGGGTATCCTGACTTCAGGATCGCCTGAAGATATCTTTTTTAACGCCTCAAAGACCTCGGACAGGCCTAGAGCCAGCTCCATACTGGTGCCTTCCAACTCCCTATCTCGCTCGTTAACCATATGCCTGACTTCTGTGAGTTGTTCATTGACCACCTTTAATGTCTCTTCAATGGAATCGACATCTATGTTCGCTCTAAAGGGCTCGCATTCAAGGCACATCTCGACCTTTCCCATGAATTTTCCCTGGATCTCATTTCGACAATGGGTACCTGGAATGAGCCAGCAATTCAGCTCCTTTGACTTGAAAACCGGACATTCCTCCTCGTCACAGCGAAAGAATTCCCAGCATTTCACCTTCTTTTTCACCTCTGATACTCCTATTCAACGACAGCGCCCCTGCCAACCCAACGGGGCAGAGAAAACCATTGCTGTGCGCCCTTTGCGAGGATGTGCTTTCTAAAACTGTATCTGGATCCTCTTCTTGTTTCCCCCTTCATCCTTTATGGAAAGGAAGACTTTGCCCAGCCGCTCACACCAAGTGCGCACATCTTTCTCAAAGGTAGGACAGTCTCCCAATACCTCCAAAATATCACCGTGTTTCATATCCGGGGCCTTCACGGCGATCTTAAGGATCGGCTGAGGGCACTTCTGACCAAGGGTATCTAAGACTTCCACTGCCATAGTCACCTCTCCTTACATGAAATCCTACAGTTGACGGCTTTGTAAAAAGTCCATCTGCGGCGTTGCGCTTCATCTTTCGTCATTGCGACGTACCGTAAGTACGCCTCATTCCTCAAGATTCCCGCGCCTTGCATCTGGAGCTTTTTACTGTGCCGTTTGTTTGCGGACTTTTTACGAGTCCATCACAGTTGAACCGCAAAAGCGAGTGCATTCCCCGTCCCGATTTATCGGGACTGCTGAGTTCTGCAATGCCCTTTATCGGGTTTTTCCCTATCATAGACATGGACCATCGTCGGCACTTTGCCCGGGAGGCAGTGAGTGGCACAAGCAAGGCAAGGATCATAGGCTCGAAAGGCCATCTCTACCACATTCAATCTGCCATCGGAAATGTCGCCGCCTTTTATGGCGGCCCGAGCAGCCTTTTCAATCGACATGCAAATGGCTGCGGCGTTGTTCTGAGTGGCGACCAAGAGGTTCAACTTCTCTATGATTGCCTTCTCGTCGCTTTCATAGTGATGAAAAAGCGTTCCCCTCGGCGCCTCGCAGACACCGACGCCTTCTCTAGGGGTTTGATTAGGAAGATTGCGTATCTTGGGACTGGTAATTTCCCTATCTCCGGCAAGTTCGTCCATTCTTTCTGCTGCGTATAAAACCTCGATAAGCCTGGCCCAATGGTAGGCCAAGGTGTTATGTACAGGTTTTCCACCTAACGCATGGAACATCATTTCATACTCAGCCTGGGCTAGGGGGGTGGCCATTCCTTCAGAGGCATTGAGGCGGGCAAGAGGGGCGACCCTGTAAACCCCGCTATCCTGTCCATCGATGAATCCCTTCCAGCCGATGTTTTTCAAATAGACTATCTTCTGATAGCTCCACGGTTCAACCCGTTCCTCCAGATGTTTCAAATAGTCTTTGGCCTCGAATTTGACGAACTCCTTGCCGTTGGGATCAACCACCCGGATGTCCCCGTCATAAAAATTGACCCTGTCATGATCATCGACTAGACCCATGTAGTACGTTCTATGGCAGAAAACGTCACTCGTGAGCCACTTAGCCGACTCCTTATGATTTAGCACCACATCATCGAAGATATTCAATGTAAGTTTGGCAAATTCCACTGCGTCTTTTGTCACATTCTGTATCTCAGCCCTGTCCTCTTCGGTTATGGCCTTTGAAACGCCGCCTGGAAGCCCGCAAACAGGATAAAGGGCGCTTCCGCTAATTAATGCGTTGACGCCCCGTACCCGTTTCCGAATATCAATGACCTTTTTTCCCATTTCGACGCCCACTTTGTCTATGACGCCGAAAATATTCCTTTTGGCCCTTGGCGCCATGGGACCCACGATGAAATCAGGCCCCCCCAGAAAATAAAAATGCAAAAGATGGTCTTCAAACATGAAGGCATTATACATGAGCTCTCTGAGCTTTCTTGCCGCAGGCGGCGGCTCAACGCCGAAGAGATCATCCAGTGCCTTGCTTGACGCCGTATGGTGGGCCGTGGGACACACCCCACAAATCTTCTGTGTCAGGGTTGGCATTTCCTCTGCTGCCCGGCCTTCACAAAACTTCTCGAAGCCCCTCAGTTCGGTGACTTGAAAATAAACACGCTCCACGTCGCTTTTGTTGTCAAGAAAGATATCAATCTTTCCGTGTCCTTCCAACCTGGTTATGGGGTCAATGGTAATTCGTTTGCTCATGAGCTCTTCGGGGTCAGCTTCCCCTTCAATATGGATGAGGCGAGGCCATACCTGTAGAATAGTCCGCCAGGGTCAGGAATGGAATCTACGGTTTTCTTCAACGCTTCTTTGTCTGTGACGTCGATGATGGATGCGAGGAATGAGGAAGATTTTGCGCCCTGGTCCCTCACGTTGTCTGTGGGCCCAAAGCAACCTCGACAGGGCATGTTGGCATTGATGCACCTTGCATTGCAACCACCCCTGGTGGCAGGGCCAAGGCAGATAATACCCTCAGCCAGAAAACACTTTGTAGGGTCCCACTCAGTTTCATAGACTCGTTTGAACTCTTTTATCCGTAATGTGTCGGGCTTGCTGTCTCTTCGAGGGCAGGTATCGCATAGGGCCTTCTTGTCCGCCAACACGCTTCCCCTTGGGGGGAGCCTGTTCTCCAGGACCATCATGATGGCCTCTTTGATGAGCTCTGGCGTTGGGGGGCAACCCGGGATATAGTAATCCACTTCTACGACCTGGTCCAAGGCCTTGACGGTATCATGGAAATCCGGCAGTTTCACTTTTCTCCCAGATTCTATGGTTTCGGTTTGTGGCAAGATTCCCTGAGGATTGTTTGTCGTGGGAACCTCTTGGTATAAGCGGCTCAGCAAGTCTTCACGTTGATAAAAATTGGCCAGACCCACGACCCCGCCAAGATGGGCACAACTTCCGTGGGCTATCAGCAATCTCGATTTTTTTCTCATTATTTTGGCCATATGTTCTTGTTCACCCGTCCTGATGGCGCCATTGATCAACGTTGCCGTAATCTCGCCATCATTCATGGCGACCACATCTTTATACTTGAAATCGAGGGCTACAGGCCAAAACACAATATCTACGGCCGCGGCAACCGTTAAGAGATCCTCTGCCAAATCAATGACCGATTCCTCGCAGCCGCCGCAGCTTGAACACCAATATAGCGCAATCTTCGGTTTTTCTGTCATATTACACAA
>JADFWI010000186.1 GCA_015222985.1 Pseudomonadota bacterium
CCCTGTTCCAGACCTTCCAGGACTTCTTCAGATGTTTTTCCGACCATGGCAAGTTCAAGGTCGTGGATTATACCCGCCCCGTTCATGGCAATGGCTGTAATGATGCCACTCTCCAGCATGTCCGTGACAAGAGGGTTGAGGCCCACCTTAATAACATGGGCTCCCATGGCCATGACCACATGCTTGTCGGCGCTATAGGCCTTGGCAACGGCTGAAACCACATCCGTGAAATCCCTGGCGGCCAGGATGTTGGGGAGGCGTAACAAGAAGTCCTCAAAAGTCCCTTTCGGCTTCCACCTGCGAGCAAAATCGCCCCGATCCACCTTGCTTTTCCGAGATTCGAGGGGATAAGTCTTGAGAGAAGCAAGCTCTATGGGTCTAAAAGGTTTCTCCATGGGTAAAACCTCAGGGCTTCATGAAGCTTTCTGGGAAAAGGATTCGATCCACCAGGTCGCACAGGATATGTCCGACCGTGATGTGGGTTTCCTGGATGCGTGCGGTTGTCCGGGAATCAACATTTAAGGCCAGATCGGAGCAACGACCCAGTTTGCCGCCACCACATCCTGTCAAGCCCAAGGTATAAAGGCCCATCTCCCGGGCCGTTTGCATGGCAACGAGCACGTTTCTTGAGTTGCCGCTTGTGCTGATTCCCCAGGCTATATCATCTTTTTTGCCAAGGGCCCTGATCTGCTTGGAAAAGACCTCGTCAAAAGAATAGTCATTGGAAATACTGGTCAACACGGAAGTGTCAGTGGCAAGCGCCAGTGCAGGCAAGGGCCTTCGCTCCACTACAAACCGGTTTACGAATTCCGCTGCAATGTGCTGGGCATCAGCAGCGCTGCCTCCGTTGCCAAAGATGAGAAGTTTGTGGCCGGAGGCAAAACATGTGGCCAGATGCCTGGCGGCTGCAATAAGGGAATCCAGGTTTTTTTTGACAAAGGACTCCTTTACTCGAACGCTTTCCTTCAGTGTCTGCAGTACAATCTCTTTCATGAGTCTGCTATAGCGCTCTCGACCTCGCCAATGGATTCCCCGCAATCCTCTCCAAGCTCGGAGGCCTTTTGGAATTGTTCCAGAGCTTTTTCGAGTTCCCTGTTCTGAAAGTAGAGCTTGCCCAGCCTGGATCGATAAAGGCCATTGTCAGGATCAATGGCGGCGCTCTCTCTGGCCAGGACAATGGCGATTTCGATATTTTCACCCAGAGCGCCGTAAAGATGCCCAAGGGCGCTCAGGCTTTTCGCATCGGTCGGGTGATTTTTGATTGCTTTTTCGTAGGCCTTGGTCGCCTCCCGGAGCATTTCCTTTTCCACGTAACAATCCCCCAGGGTTCGGAATACGCGTCCTCCTTTGGGCTTGTTCCTGGCTGCTTTTTCAAGATACTCAATGGCCGTATCAGTCTGGCCCATCTCTCGATAACAGAGGCCGATTTGGCAGGATATGTCGGGGTGGTCTCCGTCAAGGCCGTGGGCGTCAAGAAAGAGGCCCAGCGCTTTGTCATTGTTACCTTTCCTGAGGTGGGCAAGCCCCAGGTTATAGGTGGCCATCACATCTTTTGGATCGAGGCTGGTGGCTGTCTTAAAGGCGTCAATCGCCTTATCGAAGCTTCCCTGCACGCCATAACAAACGCCTAGACTGTTGTGGACATTCACGTTTTGAGTGTCCACCATAAGGGCCTTCTTAAATTCTTCAATGGCCCCGTAAATGTCTCCGTATTGATAGAGCTTGTCAGCGCTGATATTCAAGCTGACGGCATCAAATGGCGTGATCGTGTTTCCTCCAAAGAATGCAGCATGATCCAGGGCTTTTTGGGCATTAGCCGGAATGGATGTTCTCTCAAAGGGCCAGAAAGGGTACACGGCCAGGCCGATCGATACGGTTTCTTCTCCGGGAAGGCTGAAGCGGTGCTGGATCTGCCGGGCCAACTCCACGGCGGCAGCCTCATCCAGTTCCGGACAGAAACATGCAAAGTGCTTCTCGTCAAGGCGTCCCCATTTCATGGGACAGGTCTTGGCTACATCGTCTAGCATCCGTGCCAGTCTGAGGACAATACCTGATGTGACATCTTCTCCAGAGTCCTTGAGCATTTCTTCAAAATCGTCGATGCGGATGACAAGGACAGCAAATCGATCACTCTGCTTTGCGGAAGATTCAAAACGGGCAAAGAGCTCCTCACTTACAGGTATTTCAGGAAAGTTTTCTCTCAGGGCCTTTTCCCCTACAAAACGCTCTTCCACGTTACTTCTCCGCCAGGATTTTCTCAAATGTTGCGGCAATGACGGCTATCTCTTCGTTTTGCACGGTACGCATGTCCATCACCACCAGTTCGTCTTCAATGCGGCCGATAACAGGCGGAGTTGCCTGGCGCATCATACGTTCAATCCTGTTTGCCGAGAGGCCATCTATTTTGATACCAACGCACTTGGTAGGAAGCTCCTGGAGCGGAAGGGAGCCTCCACCCACACGGGATGAGCTGTTGATGAGAACGACCTTGAGTCGATTGTTCCCCAGTTTTTTCAGGCGATCCCGGAGCCGTCTTGCCTTGGCGGCAATGACCTTGGCAGGCATGGTCAGCATGGAAAGGGTGGGGATTGCGGAAACAGCCTCGGCTTCGTCCCGATAGAGGTGCAGTGTGGCTTCCAGAGCCGCCAGTGTGAGCTTGTCGATCCTGAGGGCGCGATTAATCGGGTTTTTCTTGATGCGCTCAACGGTATCCTTTTTTCCTACAATGATTCCGGCCTGGGGTCCACCGAGCATTTTGTCGCCACTAAAGGTGATCACGTCAGCGCCTGCTGCAACAGTCTCCTGCACCGTGGGTTCCTTGATGAGACCGTATTTCGAGAAATCCACGAAGTTGCCGCTGCCGAGGTCTTTCATGACGGGAAGATGATACTTGGCCCCCAGCGCAACAATATCCTTGAGAGGGACACTGGACGTGAACCCCACTATGCCATAATTGCTGGTATGGACCTTGAGCAACAATGCCGTGTCGTCGCGGATTGCTCCCTCGTAATCAGCCAGATGGGTCCGGTTGGTCGCGCCGACTTCTACCAGCCTTGCGCCACTTCGGGCCATTACATCCGGTATGCGAAACGACCCTCCAATCTCTACGAGTTCACCCCTTGAAACGACCACCTCTTTTCCTCTTGCCAGGGTTTCAAGGGACAAAAAGACCGCTCCGGCATTGTTGTTCACCACCATAGCAGCTTCGGCGCCACTCATCTCGCACAGGATGTCCTCAACACAGGTGTATCTTGACCCTCTCGCCCCCTTTTCAAGATCGAATTCAAGGTTTGAATAACGGCTTGAGATTTCAGCCACGTGCCTGGAGACACTTTCCGGAAGCAAGGATCTGCCCAGGTTGGTGTGAACAACGACGCCTGTTGCATTGATGACATGCTTCAGGTTGAACTCCATTGCCTTGTTTACAGTTCGCTCAGTGAGACGCAAGAGTTCACTGTCAGAAAACGATGCGTCGTCCAGGGTTTCATCAGGCGCAAGGATCGTTGACCTTAGTTCTTCGAGGGTCTTTCGGATTGATGCCACGACCACCGATCTTGGGAGATCTCTTGCCGGGTAGGCCTCTTCCCACAGGTCAAGGACGTGATCCACACCCGGAAGTTGTCGCAACAGGGCTTGGCGTTCTTGGTTCAAAGCTCTTCTCCCTTGGGACAAAACATCGTCTATCTTTCTGTTATCTTTGCATTCATATCATATCTGAATCCAACTTGCCACGCAAAAAACAGGAATAGGAGCGACAGGGGGGATTTTGGAAATAATCTTGATTTTTCCTGTTTCGAATTGTAGACATTTGCTTCTGCAAAGGGTTATGGAGATAACAAGAAGCCGAGCTTGATGCACTCGTAAAAAGTCGTCACCCCGGCGAAAGCCGGGGTCCAGGGCAGTCATAAGTTTCTGAAAACACTGGATTCCGGTGCCTGCCCCGGACCAGGATCCGGGGTTCGCCCGCCTGCGGGCCGTAGCCTATGGCGGAGAGCCCGGAATGACAAAAAAGGACGTTTTTTGACTTTTTACGAAACCATCAAGCTTGTTCAGGCACTATTTTGAAGTCATGAGGTCGTGCAGTTAACATCCG
>JADFWI010000019.1 GCA_015222985.1 Pseudomonadota bacterium
ACCATAAGGAGAGAAATGCGCTAAGACTACTCAAGCTCACGAAGGATCAGATCCTGTCCGAAGACGGCATGAAATGCATTAAATCGGCTTACAGAAAAAAGGCAAAACTCTATCATCCTGACAAGGGGGATAAGAGCAATAAGTTCATCCAGATCAATGAGGCCCATGCGGAACTTCTAAACTGGACCCAAAACCCCAGGTTTTGTTCCAAGAAAGCCCTTCCCAACAGCTGGTGCTATGATGCCTCAAGCAGAAGGTGGGCGCCACCGGCACAGCGAAGCTAGTGTCCATCCGATTCGAGTAGCTTCTTCAGTCGATCCCCTTCGATATTCTCCTCTTTCAGGACAAGGGCCGCGCCTGCATCCAGAACCTTTCTGTGTTTGGTGAGTATCTCCTTGGCTACCTCATATTGGGAATCCAGGATGGCCTTGATTTCACGATCAATAACCTCTGCTGTTTGCTCGCTGTATTCCTTTGCCGAAGGAATGCCGATATCAACAAATCGTTTTTGACGTTCCTTCTCAAAATAGACATGGCCCAATTTGACGCTCATGCCGTATTCCTTGACCATGCTTCTTGCAATATCCGTGGCCCTGGCGAGGTCATTATGTGCGCCGGTTGACATATCTTTAAACTGGATCTCCTCGGCTGCCCGCCCTCCCAGTGCCACTGCGATCTTGTCCAGGAGTTCGCTCTTCGTCATCAAAAAACGGTCTTCCGTAGGCACCTGGAGGGTGTAGCCCAGGGCAGCAACGCCCCTGGGTACGATTGAGATCTTTCGAACCGGGTCGGTACCCGGCAGAGAAAGGGCAACCAGCGCATGCCCCACCTCGTGATAAGCCACAATTTTTCTTTCCTTCTTGTTGATAAGACGGTTTTTCTTTTCAAGGCCGGCGACAATGCGCTCAACAGCCTCCTGAAACTCGGACATCCCCACCTTATCCTTATCGTGGCGCACGGCCAAAAGGGCTGCCTCATTAACCAGGTTCGCCAGATCGGCTCCCACAAACCCCGGGGTCATGCCGGCAATGGAGTCCACGTCTATATCTGCGTCGATCGTGATCCCTTTTAGGTGTACTCTGAGAATGTCTGTTCGTCCTTTCTTGTCAGGCCGGTCGACCAGGATGTGGCGGTCAAACCGGCCGGCTCTTAGCAGCGCTGGGTCGAGGATTTCCGGCCTGTTGGTGGCTGCCATGAGGATCACACCTATGGTGGGGTCAAAGCCGTCCATTTCCACCAAAAGCTGGTTCAGGGTTTGTTCTCTCTCGTCGTGGCCCCCTACCATGCCCACGCCTCTTACCTTGCCCAGGGCGTCGAGTTCATCAATAAATATGATACACGGGGCTTTCTCTTTGGCCTGAGCAAAGAGATCACGCACACGGGCTGCGCCCATGCCCACGAAGAGCTCCACAAATTCTGATCCGCTCATGCTGAAAAACGGGACACGGCTTTCTCCGGCAACGGCTCTGGCCAGTAACGTTTTTCCGGTTCCAGGAGGACCCACGAGCAAGACCCCTTTGGGGAGCTTTCCGCCCAGTTTTGTGAACTTGTCAGGTGTCCTGAGAAATTCAACCACCTCAACCAATTCTTCCTTGGACTCATCCACGCCGGCCGCATCGTCAAAGGTGACCCCTACTTCATCTTCCATGTAGACCCTGGCCTTTTTCTTGCCCAGCGTGAGGAAACTGCCCTGCTGGGCAGAAAGGCGACGCATCATGAAGTACCAGATGCCGACAAAAAGAAGGACCGGAAAGACCCA
>JADFWI010000020.1 GCA_015222985.1 Pseudomonadota bacterium
CATTCTGGGTTCCGCCCACCATGAACAAATACGCAACGTATAAGACAGAAGGTGGTTGAGATTTTTTCTCAGCTGCCTTTTTGTTTTTTGGACTTTGCCTACAACAGCCAATAAGTCCAATTTGTCAACAACGTTATCCAATCAGTCCCCCCCAATCAGTCCCCCGGTTCAGAATATATCCAATCTGGTTTGGGCTTGTACTTTTCTCTGTTAGATAGTTTGACGAATTTGCTATAATTGATTATAGGAAAATGTTATTATTATTTTTAAGGAAAAATTTTCCTTTTTCATGCGGTTGATCAAGACCGAATTCCGAGGTGCTAGATGGCCAGTGCGGAACAATTAAAAGCACTTCTCAAGTCTCACCTTGAGAATGATGATACCCGTTTTCTGTCCGTGGCGATGCAGATGGCAGCCCACGAGGCCAAACTCGGACATGGAAAGCTCGCCCAAGAGCTGAGGGCACTAATTGACGAAACGAAAATGCGGAAGCAAAGCCCTGCTGCTCCGAAAAAGCCCATACCAATTTCTCAGCCACGAGGAGAATTGTCCGCCCTTCTTGCAGTCTCGTATCCAAAACTTCGTTTGCCGGATATGGTCCTTGCTGACAGTATTGCTGAACGCCTTACCAGAATAATCAAAGAACACCGCCAGATCACAAAGATTCGGTCCCACGGCCTCACACCCCGAAAAAAACTGCTTCTTATCGGCCCTCCGGGTACAGGAAAGACAATGTCTGCAAGTGTATTGGCTGGTGAACTTGGACTGCCTCTTTTTGTTGTACGTCTTGAAAGTTTGATCACAAAATACATGGGGGAAACTGCTGCAAAGCTGCGAATGATTTTCGACGCTGTTGCCCAGTCTCGCGCCGTATATCTCTTTGATGAATTCGATTCTATCGGCTCCCGAAGAAGCCAAGTCAATGATGTCGGGGAAATTCGAAGAGTTCTGAACAGTTTTTTACAAATGATTGAACAGGACGATTCAGACAGTGTTATCATCTCAGCCACCAATCATCCCGATATTTTGGACTATGCATTGTTCCGTCGGTTTGATGATGTCGTTGAATTTGACCTGCCCAGCCAACCGTTGATCATTAAGCTCCTCAAAACAAAATTGGCTGCGTTCAAGAAATCTCACATCGTGTGGAAACAACTTGCCGAACTGGCATCCGGTTTGAGCTATGCGCACATCACTAACGCCTGCGAAGACGCTATAAAGGATGCCATTATCAACGACAGGAGTATTATTACCAACAAGGATCTGTCAAAACCATTGTCCGAACGAAACGTGTTCAGAAACAAGCAATAATCTTTAGATAACTCATGCCGGATAACGAACTTGTAAAACTCCCTCACTTCCTTATCGCCGATACCGCTCATACTGAACCTTATACATCACCGTCTTCACGCGGAAAGTCGTTCCGACTCCCTCGTCGTCAAAGAGAATCGCATGGGCAAAGGCTATTGAGTCGATTTGATGAGCTTCGTGGAGAATCTGAAAGTATTATCGAAGAACAAAAGGCCTTCGGCATTGACGCTGGTAATGGTATTTATATTCAATTTGAAAGCGAACCTGGATTTGATCTGAAACTTGAAAGCCTTGAAGCCATAAGGTCCGGCATCGAGCTTCTCGCTGTCCAGAAAAGAGGTGATAAAACCTTTGCAACGGTTTTTGTACCAGAAGGCAAACTAGATATCTTTACCAGAAAGATTGCTGATTATCTCGACCCGGGAAAAAACACTGTAAAGGGCAAACCCAAGAATAAAGTACTTGTAGAAAGCATTTCAGAAATCCAAAAAGCGGCTCTGGAAGCTCTGTGGACTGATGATAGAGAGGAGTTGCCAATTGACGATCAGCCGATTTGGTGGGAAGTTTGGCTTCGTGCGGGGGACGAACGCCAAACAATCATTGATTTTTTTATAGAGCACGCCACACGTCTTCAATTAACCGCCAGCCCTGAAGAAATCCGTTTTCCTGATCGCACTGTCCTTGCAGTCAATGGTTCAAAAACACAAATGAGTAGATCTGTAAAGCTGCTGAATTGCATAGCAGAATTGCGTAAGACGAAGGAAACGGCCGATTTCTTTACTGCAATGGATGCCAGGGAACAACATGAGTGGATTGATGAAACCCTGGAAAGGCTTGTGTCGGCTCCTGATGATTCCCCGGTAGTCTGCATTTTGGACACGGGTGTTAACAATGAGCACCCGTTGTTGCTGTCGTCGCTCACAACAGAAGATATGCATAGTTATGATCCAAACTGGAATGTTGCGGATCACAATGGACATGGAACGGAAATGGCAGGGCTTGCCGTGTACGGCGATCTTGCTGAACTCCTTACGCAAACCGGACAAGTACAACTCTCACACCATCTTGAGTCTGTGAAGATCAAGCCGCCACGAGGTGAGAACCCGCCCCATCTTTATGGTCACATCACGGCTGAAGCGATTGCCCGTGCAGAAGTCCAAGCCCCAGATATTAAGAGAGTAGTGTGTATGGCGGTGAGTGCAACTGATTTTAGGGATCGCGGCAGGCCGTCATCATGGTCAGCCCGTATCGATAATGTGTCTGCCGGAGCTGATGACGGGACGCAGAGAATTATTATCGTTGCAGCTGGAAATACCGAAAGGGAGATGCGCCATTTTTACCCAAATAGTAATATGACCGACTTCGGCATTCATGATCCCGGACAATCTTGGAATGCCGTAACTGTAGGGGCTTTCACTGAAAAGGATTATCTTGACCCGACAGAATATCCGGAGTGGCATTTGATAGCACCTCCAGGTGATCTGAGTCCTTCAAGCAGCACTTCCATGACCTGGCAAAGGCCTTGGCCCATTAAGCCAGATATTGTCATGGAGGGCGGCAACATGGCCATAGATCCGGCCGCGGGAAATGCAGATTATGTTGACAGTCTTGGGTTGCTATCTACCAATTGGCGACACGCTATTGAAAGGCCTTTAGTTATTACAGGCGATACTAGCGCTGCAACCGCTCTTGCATCAAGGATGGCAGCAATACTTCAATCGCAGTATCCTGAATACTGGCCCGAGACCATCCGCAGCCTGTTGATCCATTCCGCTGAATGGACGGAGGCTATGCTTCAAAGATTTCCACTTGGGACAAAACGAGATTATGAGAACCTTCTCAGATATTGTGGCTACGGGGTCCCGAATCTTGACAAAGCTTTGTGGAGCGCTCAGAACTGTCTTACGCTAATCGCACAGGATTCTTTGCAGCCGTTTGACAAAAGAGACTCCAGGTATGTAACCCGTGATTTGAAGCTACATGAGATCCCTTGGCCGGTCGAAACGTTGCAGGAATTGGGAGAAACGCCGGTTAGAATGAGGGTCACGCTTTCATATTTCATCGAACCGAATCCTGCGCGGCGGGGGTGGGGCCGGAAATACAGTTATGCTAGCCATGGACTCAGGTTCGATGTAAAAAGGCCCCTGGAATCACTTGATAACTTTAGGACCCGCATAAACAGAGCCGCAAGAGATGAAGAAACAGGGAGGACAACTGACTCCTCAACTGACTCTAATTGGACTCTTGGCTCCCAGCTCAGAAAACTTGGTTCGATTCATTCGGATATTTGGAAGGGGGCAGCTGCCGAATTGGCTGAACGAGGACATATCGCCGTCTACCCGGTAATAGGCTGGTGGCGTGAGAATCCCAGACATGAGCGATGGAGTAAGCGGGCACGATACTCGCTGGTTGTTACAATAGAAGCGCCCGAAGTAGATGTTGAACTCTACACGGCCGTTCAAAATATGATCACACAACCAGTCGAAATTACTATTTCTTAAGGTTGTCTCGTGTTTTTAGGAAAATAGGGGATGCCCTTTAGTTTTGCAG
>JADFWI010000187.1 GCA_015222985.1 Pseudomonadota bacterium
AGCTTGACGTAAATCTGGTGTTGATACCAACGGATCACATGCGTTGCTTCTTCGAAGCTGGTGTCGTTTTCAAGAGGGCTAACATCAGGTATCTCAAGCTGCGCTTCTATGTTCGACTCATCTTCCTCTTGACCGAATAGGTCTCTGGCTGAATCGAACCAGTCCTCCACCATTTCCGCATAGACCTTGGCTGCACGACAACACCTGTCGTTCTCAGTGCTTTCTTCTTTAAGCCTGTCTTGTTCGGCATCTTCCTCAATGTCGAGAGAATCAAGATCTATTCCTTCTCGCTCTGCCATTTCTTTGACCATATCAAGAGTCATTTGAAACGTTTCGGACAACTTCTGCCAAAAGGCCTCGTTACTTACGTCCTGAGTTTCAGGATCAGCAAATTGCTGATTGGATATCGTGAAATTCAAGCAACGGGATGTAAACGGACAGCGTTCACACCAACGATCGCAATAGTTGTAGATGCCCTTGATGAGGTTCGGATCTGCAGCAAGCGTCCTAATGTCTTCTTTGTCCATGCTATGAACCCTGCTCGTTAAATATGTATCATGATTGTTTTATTTTTTCCTTATCCTTATGGCCTCGGCATGGGCTGAAAGCCCCTCAATCTCCGCCAGTCGGATGACGTCGGGAGCATCTCTTTTGAGCGCCTTTTCAGCATAGTAGATAACGCTTGTCTTCTTGGTGAAATGACCCACAGAAAGGGCTGAGGCAAACCGTGCAGTTCCTGCTGTGGGGAGCACGTGGTTTGGTCCGGCTATGTAGTCTCCAACAGGCTCGGGTGTATTCGGCCCGAGAAAGACCGCGCCCGCGTTTTCAATACGGGAAAGGTGCTGGAAGGGTTCTTCCACGTGGAGCTCAAGGTGCTCAGGGGCAATCTGATTGGCAAGGACAAAGGCTGAGGCAAGATCGGGCACTACCATCAAAGCGCCGTAGGCCTTTAGCGACGCTTCGGCAATGGTCTTGCGCGGAAGGTTCTTGAGTTGCTCTGTCACGGCATCAGACACGGCCAGGGCCAGTTTCCGGGAAGGCGTGAGGAGTATGGCAGACGCAAGAGGGTCATGCTCAGCCTGGGATAATAGATCGGCTGCGATATAGGGCGCCGTTGCCTTTTCATCTGCTATCACAAGGACTTCGCTGGGGCCTGCAATCATGTCAATTCCCACCGTGCCGGAGACCAGACTCTTGGCAAGGGTGACATAGATATTGCCTGGCCCGGCAATCACGTCCACTTTCTTAATAGTCTCGGTGCCGTAAGCAAGGGCTGCAATTCCCCAGGCGCTTCCGGCCTTGTAGATGGTCTCCACTCCCACCTTATGTGCCGCCACAAGGAGATAGGGGTTGACCGTGCCGTTTTTGGTCGGAGGGGTAGTGATACAGATATTTTTCACCCCTGCAATCTTTGCAGGGATACATCCCATGACAACAGAGGAGACCAGCGGTGTCTCACCCCCTCGCCCTCCAGGCACATACACACCTGCCGCATTTACCGGCCGAACAAGCTGGCCCAACACTGATCCGTTCTCATTTGCCGTAAACCAGGACTGTTCCACCTGGTGGCTGTGAAAGGCCTCGATTTGTCTTACAGCCTTGTTGAGGCTTTTGATAAATCCCTTGTCCACAAGACCACGGGCCGCCGCGATTTCGTCTTTTGACACCTTCAGGGAATCTGCAGTGAGCCTGGGGGCATCAAAGCGGTTGATATAGTTGATCAAGGCCTCGTCTTTGTTCTTGCGAACATTTGCCAGGATTCCCTTAACAAGTTTTACATCCTTGGCCTTAAAACCAAGGTGCCGATTAAAGATTGCGTCCAGTCGCTTGTTGGCTGAAGCCGAGGGAAATTTGAGTATTTTCATAATAATTCCTTTTCTTTTGACAGCCGTTAGCCGCTTTGATACCCTTGAAACCAATTGTAAGGCTAGGTTATTTAGGTAGTTAGCACCCTGATGTCTTCAGGTCAATCCCCTAAATGGAGCCAGAGAATTAGCGGAAAGTTTGCCTAATATGAACATCCTTCTCATATACCCCTATCCTCTCTACGATCGAAGTGAAGCACACGAGGAAGATATCAGTGTGGTGCCGATAGGAATATATTACGTTGCCGCAGTCTTGAAGAAACATCGCCACGAGGTTGAAGTGCTTAATTGGCACAATATTTATAAAAACCCACAGAGAATAGTGGAAACCTTACTTGAAAAGAAGCCGGAAGTCATCGGCTTTTCAATTTTGAATGCAAATCGATGGGGCGGGATAGAGATTGCCCGAATAGCAAAGAAGATCAACCCAAAGGTGAAGATAGTTTTTGGCGGGATTGCTGCCACTTTTCTGTGGAAGCACTTCTTAGCCCATTTCCCGGAAATCGATTTTGTTGTGATCGGTGAAGGGGAATATGCTTTCTTGAATTTGGTCAAGTTGATTGAGAAAGGGCATTTTAATAACCTTAAGGATATAAAAGGGATAGCCTTCAGGGAGGGAGCCAGAATCAGAAAGACCAAAGCTGCCCCTTTCATACGGAATCTGGACGAGTTGCCGATTCCTGCAGAGTATTTTGATTATCAACACGTTGTCTCTTCGCGGGGGTGCCCCGGAAAATGCACTTTTTGCGGGAGCCCAAAGTTCTGGGGACATAAAGTACGATTTCGCTCACCTGAAAACTTCGTACATGAATTAGAACTGCTGCGCAGCAAGGGAATCAGTTTTTTCTATTTTTCCGACGACACTTTTACCATCAACAAAAAGAGGGTTATTGAAATATGCCAGAGGATCCTCGAAAAAGGCCTTAAGATCACCTGGTTTGCTATCTCGCGGGCTGACTATATCAACGAAGAGATTTTGTACTGGATGAGGAAGGCCGGTTGTATCCAGATCAGTTACGGCGTTGAGAGTGGTTCGGAAAAAATACGGGGCCTGTTGGGCAAACCCCTAAGGACTGATCATATCAAACAGGCTTTTGCCCTAACGCATGGATACGGCATCCTGGCGCGAGCTTATTTCATATACGGATCTCCTGAGGAGACGTGGGAAACAATTCAGGAGACCATCGACCTGATCAAGGAGATAAAGCCTTTTGTTTGCATATCTTATATCCTTGAGATCTATCCCGGGACCCAGCTCTATTCGGATTTTCAAAAAAGGTTCAGCGTCACAGACGATACCTGGCTAAGGAAAATTGAAGGTATTTGCTATTTCGAATCAGATCCGGATCTGTCACAGGATCTCATTTTGGCTTTTGGCGAAAGGCTCAGAGGAGAAATATATGCAAATCTGCACCTTTTTGCTGATTCTTTGGATCTTGTGGACAAAAAAGAGTTTTTTGAGATGCACGCTGACTTTTGCTCAAGGCTTGGGATGACTTTTAGTCACGGAGATTATTCCAAGATTGAAGCCATTAAAGGAAAGGAAAAGGCGGCTGCAAAACTATTCAAGAAATCGTTAGACTATTTTCCTGATCACCGCGCCTACCTGGGGCTGGGCATTCTCAAGCAAAATGAAGGGGAATTCAGGGGCGCGGTCAACATTCTCCTGGAAGGTGTAAGACATTTCCCGAGCAGCGAAGAACTGAACATTTGCCTGGGAATTAACCATATCAATTTGGGAGAATACAGGGAAGCCTTGGGGGTTCTGCTGAAATTCAAAGATTCACCACAAGCGAGTTATCACATTGCAAGGTGTCACCGGGCACTGGGAAACCGTGAGAAGGAGACTGGGTTTTTGGAAAAAAATGTTTAAACACCAGAAGAACATGGTCAAGTACAAGCCTTTGATTTTCCACCAAAAGTTCAAAGAGTGTCGCTTCTTGGAATACTGGAATATTTCGCAAGGCTTGACAAAAGTGAAATGCTGTGTTTTTTATAAGGTTTTATAGATGTTACAATTTTTCATTATTTCCGATTGAAACATTGCAGGATACACCCAAAGGGGACATATTATGAAACGAACGTATCAGCCTAGCAGAATCAAAAGAGCCCGGACACACGGATTCCGGAAAAGGATGTCCACAAAACAGGGAAGAAAAATCATCAACCGTCGACGTGCCAGGGGAAGGAAACGTCTGGCCGTATGAGAGGGCAGAAGAGCTTGAGCGCTTTTTCCTTCAAGAAAACAGATAGGATCTTGAAAAGGCCTCACTTTGTGATGTTGTCTAAGTTCGGCAGAAGAATCCATAGAGATTGTTTTGTTGTCAATTGTTGCCGAAATAGCCTTGGAAAGTCGCGCTTGGGAATCACGGTCGGCAAGAAGGTTGGGTGTGCAGTGATGCGGAATCGCATCAAGCGGCTGGTACGTGAGTATTTTCGTTTGAATTTAGCTCTGATCGGCGGCGCTTACGATGTGAGTGTCATAGCAAGAAGAGGCGCTGCTGATCTGTCATCCCAGGAAATCAGCCAGACGCTGGAAACATTATTTTGTGAGATTTCAAAGGATTGTAATAATGAGGCTGTTGTTGTTGGCGCTCATTAAGACCTATCAATATGTCCTTTCGCCAGTCTTCTCACCGGCATGTCGCTTCTATCCAACGTGCTCCGCATACGCGTATGAGGCTGTTGAACGCCACGGTGTTATGCGAGGCTCTTGGATGACCGTGAAAAGGATCTTGCGGTGCCACCCCTTTTGTCCCGGCGGGTTTGATCCTGTTCCATAGCTCTTCTGGCCACCTGGGGTTAATGCCCGGCTGTCTTTTGGAATCTACTCAGATCAGGGGGAAACTAATCCATGTCAATGGAACTTCGGATGTTGTTGGCCATCGTTTTGTCGTTCTTGCTCTTCTTTGTTTATCAGGTGCTCTTTGTGAAGGACGTTCCGGTGCGTGAGCAGGAGCCATCCAGAAAGGAGGAAACGGCAAAGCAACTCATCCCTGCAGAGGATGAGCGGGTAAGGATTTTGGGAGAAAAGCCTTCGGTTGAGGAAGATGTCATCTCGAAGAAGCAGCGCCCCGGGCGGACGATTACCGTGTCGACACGGCTCTATGTGGCAGAGCTTGCCGAACGCGGGGGATCATTCAAGGATTTTAGGCTTAGGCAGTACAACGAAACCCTGGCGCCCGATGCCCCAATGAAGCAACTGATTCAATTGCCTGGTAACCAGGGATTTACACCGGTGGTTGCCTTCCAGGGTAAGACTTTGGAGGGATTAGGACATGCGGTTTTCGAGGCAACGAACAATGCCGATGCCATAGATGCCACTGAGGCAAGCAAGGACGTAAGCTTTACGTGGACATCTCGTGACGGCGTTACCATTGTCAAAACGTATTCTTTTATTCCAGACAGTTATGAAGTTGGGTTGGAGGTCAAGGTCAGAAATCTTGCGTTAAGACCCATTGAGGACAAGCTGAGCCTTTCTTTGCGAAACAGCCTCAAGGAGATAGGGGCTTCCAGGTATACCTTTTCGGGTCCGGCCGCCTTGATCAACGGAGAACTTGAGGAAATCAAGACTAAGAACATCGCCAGTGAAGGCTCGTACTCTGGCCGCATAGCATGGGTCGCTTGCGAGGACCAGTATTTTGTGTCGGCAATCATGCCCCAGGATGTCTCAGAAGCGAACATGAGGCTATCCCTGACATCAGATGAAATCCTTGAGACCACATACGTGGATCCTGCAGGACCTGTAGCGCCGCAGACCGAAAGAACCTACCGGTATAAGCTCTACTTCGGTCCTAAGAGCCTTGAAGCCCTGGGCCGTCTAGGATCAGAACTTGGCCAGATTCTCGATTTCGGGTTTTTTGACATAATCGCCAAGCCATTGCTCCATGCCATGAATTACATGCATCGCTTAATACCCAGCTACGGAATCGCCATTATTATCATAACCGTTATTGTCAAGCTCCTCTTCTGGCCGTTAAGCAACAAGAGCTACAAGTCCATGAGCCAGATGAAGAGGTTACAGCCCAAGATGAAAGAGCTCCGGGCCAAGTACAAAGATGATAAGAAGATGATGAACCAGGAATTGATGAACCTCTACAAGGTCTATAAGGTAAACCCATTGGGTGGATGCTTGCCAATGGTTTTCCAGATACCGGTATTCTTTGCATTTTACAAAATGTTGTACCAGGCTATTGAGCTAAGGCACGCCCCGTTCTTTCTGTGGATAAACGATTTGTCGGCGCCTGATCGCTTGTTTGATTTTGGTTTCAAAATACCGATGATGGCCCCACCCTACGGGATACCGGTCTTGACTATTATTATGGGGGCTTCCATGTTTTTGCAGCAGAAGATGTCCCCGCCGCCCGGGGACCCAACGCAGGCCAAGATGATGATGTTTATGCCGATCTTTTTTACGTTCATATTCATAAACTTTCCATCAGGGCTTGTCTTGTACTGGCTGGTAAACAACATTCTCTCAATGGCTCAGCAGTATTATGTGACCAAGAAAATGGCTTGATAACGGAGGGCTTTATGGAGTCTGAATATGAGTTTGAGGGCAAGACCAAAGAAGAAGCTGTAAGAAAGGCATGTGAAAAACTGGGGCTCCCGGAGGATCAACTTGAAATAGATGTGATTTCTTATGGTTCTACCGGAATATTCGGGCTGGTTGGTGTAAAAAAGGCGAGAATAAAGGTTGTCGCGCCCCAAGAGCCACATGTCGAAATCGAAGAACCGTCAAGAGCACAAGAGTATGTCGAAGAACGCTCAAGAGCGGAAGAGTATGTCGAGGAACCGTCGCGAGCAGAGGAGCATGTGGACGTGGCTGAGTTGGCGAGAAGCACCCTGGAGAAAATCGTTTCATTCATAGTTGAGGATGCCACTGTCACGGTAGAGGCTGATGCTGAGAGAATGAAGCTGACTGTGGAAGGAGGCAATTCGGCAATCCTTATCGGAAAACACGGCAGGACCCTCGACGCTCTGCAGTACATTGTTCAAAAGGTTGTGCATAAGGAGAAGAGAACCAGAATGCGTATCTCCGTCGATGTGGAAGGGTATCGCGACAGGAGAAAGACATCATTGACACAGCTCGCTTTGCGTTTGGGGGAAAAGGTCAAGCGGTCTGGAAAACCCGCCACCATCAACCCAATGAATGCCTACGACAGAAGAATTGTCCATGTTGCCCTAAAAGACGAGACCGAGATTCGGACCCAGAGTATGGGTACAGGATTGCTCAGAAAGCTGGTCATCTACCCGCAGAGAAAGCAGAGACAACGCCCATCAGCGTAGTTTGTTGGGTTCTGAAAAACCCCGTCCTCCGGGCGGGGTCGCCGACTTCGCCAAAGTAGCCTTGGCTACGACGGCTGAAAGAGTCAATTGGCTCTGCCTTGATGGTACGTCCCGGAGTAATGGAGTATTGGAATTCCAAGAAGCCAAATCCACTCTGGGGATAACCAAAACCGGGGCCTCTGTGCCCGGATTTTTGCTACTGGTGAACTCCGTGAAAAATCATGTAATCTCATGGATGTCGATACCATAGCTGCCGTTGCGACACCTCCCGGCACCGGTGGGATCGGTATCGTGAAGATTTCCGGACCAAGAGCCACATCCTCGGTCCTTCCCCTCCTTCGGCCACGCAGAGATCCTTCGCGCCTGAAATCTCACCACCTGTACCACGGGTACATCATCGATCCAGGGACCGAAAAAGCGGTCGATGAAGTGCTCTACACCGTTATGAAGGCCCCCCGTACATACACCAGGGAGGACGTAGTGGAAATCCAGGCCCATGGGAGCAGGTACGGACTCTATTCAATCCTGGAGTTGGTGTTAAAGCAAGGAATCCGTATGGCAGAACCAGGGGAGTTTACCAAACGCGCCTTCCTGAATGGTCGCATTGATCTGACACAGGCCGAGGCGGTAGTTGAGTTAATCTCCGCGCAAACCAAGGAGGGTGTTGATTTGGCTTCCCGGCAGTTGAAGGGGCATCTGCACGGGGCCATCGAAGCGATTCAGAAGCCCATCGAGGCCATGCTGGTAGAAGTCGAGGCGGCCATTGATTTTCCAGAGGACTTGGAAGAGATCATCCAGCCAGAGGCTTTTGCCCGAAGAACGGATCAGGAGGTGATAGGTCCCCTGGAGGAACTCTTGGCTCATTATGAGGAGGGGCATGTCTACCGGGAGGGGATTTCGGCCATCATAATTGGACGTCCCAATGTTGGAAAGTCGAGCTTGATGAATCGACTTCTTAAGAAAGAACGTTCGATTGTCACGACCACTCCGGGAACCACGCGTGATTTTATCGAAGAGACGGTCAACATCAAAGGTATCCCCTTGAGACTGATAGACACGGCAGGTCTTCACGATACGGATGATGCCCTTGAAGCCATGGGGATCCGGTTCACAAGAGAGCGACTGGACGAAGCGGATATTGTGCTTTTTATGGTGGATTGCAGTGTGGCAGTGACCCCGGAAGATTTAAAGATCCATCAACTGGTCAAGGACCGCAAGGCTATTTTGGTGGTCAACAAAATCGACCTAAAACCTCACAGGCCCGTGCCGGAGATGATCAAACAGTTTCCTGGACTCCCGCAGGTTGAGGTTTCGGCCTTGTACAATGAGGGGCTTGAAGAATTGAAGACTGCTGTTTTTTCGGTCGTGATGAAACAAAGACGGCCTCCTGAGCTTCCCCGTATCGTTCCGAATCTTCGCCACAAGCTGGCTATTGAGAAGGCATTGACCGCCTCAAAGACTGCCGCAGGTGGTTTTAGAAGCGGGCAACCTGCCGAGCTTGTGGCTATCGACCTGAAAGAGGCGCTTGACGCCCTTGGTGAAGTCATCGGCATGACCACCACAGAGGACATCCTGGATCAGATCTTCAATAGGTTTTGCATCGGTAAGTGATCAAAAGTCATCAAATCGCTTCGTGATTTGATGCTAGGAAAAAGATTTCCCTTTTTACGTCTCACATGTGGTATTTATTGGGCTCGGGTGGTATTTTTTTTCTCAAGATGTAACCTAAGTTACCCAATTCCTCGGGTCCAATAGTCAGGCCTGACCATCGTAACTAGCTGGAGACACAAGATATAATTGAATGAAGTGGTAATTGGCACTAAGGTTGCTAGTAATGAAGGTGAACATCGCATGTGAGGCTATTCTGGAGGAAGGGAGGGGGAAAGCCATATGACGAGTGAAATAATCAAATTTACGGAAAAAACCATTACCTTATGTGCCGATTTTCCAAAGAGTGTGGGAACGGAAATAGACCTTTTGGTAAAACTGCCTGAAGGTATGATTCTAAGATCTTTTCCTCTTGAAGGGACCATTACCAGTTGTGAGTTGGTGAGCAATAACGGATCAAGTTGTTATGTGCTGGAGATGAAGATTGGCGACGTCTCACCGCTGAACGAAAAGATACTGGAGGCCTATAAGGACTACCTTGAAAGAAAAGAGATACTAGATGAAATAAAAATAGATTTTCTAGCCTTAAAGGAAGTCTTTGAAGGTTTTGCGGAAAAACTCCGACAACTGCGAATGGCCGCAGAAGAGGCGAGGAACAATGTAAAAGGAACATTAGAGCTCCTGAGGAGAACCAGCAGTGGAGGGAAAACCACTATCCACTAGCGCCCCGTCCAGAAAACTCTGCACCCTGAAATGGCAAGATGAAATGTCTCACAAGTTCATAACTTGACATCCTTGTGACCTTCCAACTTTAGGGTTCGCTCAACAATAACTTCACATTTTGATGCGCCGATCCATCCCGCCTGGCTGCGTTGCTCGTCGGTTAAATAGCTTGGCTATTCGCCCTCCTCGCGCCTTGCCATGCGTGCGCCTCGACTCCTGAAAATGTAAATTCATTCCTTCGCGAACCCTTAACATCCCACGCCACCCGCTGATTTTGGCGACCTTTCTTGGATACGTTTTTTGGGCGATTATCCTTGACAAGCAGTTTTTTCGGGGTTATTTTAGACTAAAAAACGATATCGGTCTAAATATGCAGGTCCAGAAGGAAAGATGATGAAAGAGGAGAAAGCGGAATCTATACTTCATACTGCCAAGAAGATGTTCGGACGGTACGGTCTCCAAAAAACCAGTCTGGACGAGATCGCACGCATGGCGCGGGTTGCAAAGGCGACGATCTATAACTACTTCGGTAGCAAAGACCGGGTTTATCTGGAAGTCCTTCGTCGAGAAACTGATGAGATAGTCGAAAAGATCTCATCTTCGGTGGACAAGGAGGTCCCGCCG
>JADFWI010000021.1 GCA_015222985.1 Pseudomonadota bacterium
GGAGCCGTGGTCGGGGCTGTCCATGCCTCAGGCAACATCGATACCCTGGAAGATGTCGTCCTGGAGATGGATTGGAAAAAGATCGTCTATTTCTTCGACGTTGTTTTGCCCAAATCCGGACTGATCGACGGTAACAAGGTTGCTGATTTCATCCGGAGCTGCGTAGAAGAAAGCAATATTGAAGATTTGCCCCTGCCCTTCTCGGCTGTATCAACTGATCTTGCCACCGGAAACGAGGTGGTTATTCAAGAAGGAGATATCATCGAGGCAGTACGGGCCAGCATATCTGTACCGGGCATATTCACCCCGGTCAGGAAGGATAATATGAGCTTGGTGGACGGCGGTCTGGTCAACCCGGTCCCTGTAAGTGTCGTAAGGGAAATGGGGGCCGATTTTGTGATCGCGGTTGACCTTAACCATGACATCATTGCCAAGAAAGGCTTCACCCAAATCTCCATCCCTGATTCGAGCATCAGGCATTCGGAGAAAGAAGGCGGACAAAACTCAGTAGAAACAGAGAGCACAATATTAGAGGCTCTAAACAGAAGGATTCGGACGGTTGCTGTCCCCGCCCTAACCCAGGTGAGGCAGTGGTTAGCCAGGGACCCGCTGCCGAACATTTTTGAAGTGTTAATGACTTCCATCAATATCATGGAAACACAGATTACCACCTCAAGGCTGAAGACCGATCCCCCTGACCTTTTGATTCGGCCCAACTTGGGTGACCTCAGGTTTCTTGAATTCAATCGAGCCCGGGAGGCCATTGTCGAGGGATATGCTGAAGCGAGGGCCCGGCTCGGGCAAGGAGGATAGTCAATCGCTCCGTGCGTTCAAGCAAACGCCTTCACGGCAGCCTTATGAGGCAAATGTTCCGGTGATCGCAGACATGTTTCTCAACGGGATTTTGATAAAATGAGAAATTTATGGCAATGGCCCAATATTACCTTGTTCCTGCTCCTGGGTGTCGAGTTATTGGTGATGCCGGGATACGCTTTGACCCAGGCACAATGTCTAGCCCAGGGAAATTCGGGGGAGCTTCGGCTGACACTGAATGACTGCGTTCGCATCGCGCTGGAGCGAAACCACGACATTCATCTTGCCAACGAAACTCTGGCTCAGGCCGAGTCTGACATCACCAGGGCGTGGTCCGCCATGCTTCCCTTCCTTGGTGCAGAAGCATCCTACACGGGTCTGGACGAGGATTTAGCCTTTTCCCTTGGCCCGACCTCTTTGACGTTTATGGAGCGGGATATGTACAAGGCCGGAGTGGTTCTCCGGCAGCCCATCTACACGGGTGGAAGGTTAAACGCAGCCAGAAAAGCTGCCCACCATGCTCGTGATGCACACACACAAAATAAGCAAAGTGTGGAACAGGAGGTCATTTTCCAGGTTACCCGTGCCTATCGCACCGCACAGGTAGCAGGGGCGTTTCACAAGGTTGCCGTTGGGGCTGTACATCTCCTCGAAATGCACGAACGTGACGCCGCCATCCTGGTGCGCGAGGGAGCAAACCCGGAACTTGACCTGCTCCGTACGCGCACGGAACTTGCCAATGTACGCAAGGAGTTAAATGCTGCTGCCAACGCTCTTGATTTAGCTTTTTCGGTCCTTAAAAACCTGTTGGTTATCGATTTGGAAGAAGTGCTATCCTTGACAGAGCATCTTGATCGTCCGCCCAGGCCAACAGACGACCTTCATACCCTCACACGCCTGGCCGTATTGCAGCGTCCGGAGCTTTCATCGTTAAAATCGCAGGTTGCAGCCACCGAACAGGGACTGAAAGCGGCCAAAGGGGCGTACCATCCAAGCGTTGCCCTTGAGGGACGCTACGAATACATAGAGGGCGATTTTCGTGAACTTGACGGGGACTATCACTGGACGGTCGGAATTGGCGCCCAGGTGCCTCTCTGGAACTGGGGCGAGACGGGAGCGGGTGTCAGAAAGGCGAGGTCCCAACTTGAACAGGCAACAATACAGCTTCAGAAAATGGAAGACCGTATCCGCCTTGAGGTTCGCGAGGCCTTCCTGAATCTGGACAAAGCAGAAAAAAACATCGCGGCGGCCGAAACCGCCCTGGAAACAGGCAGAGAGGCTTACCGTCTCGCAAGAGCCAGCTATCAGGCAGGGGAAGGGACCAACACAGACGTACTGGACTCACGCATGGCTTTGAGCCGGGCTGAAGCGAACCACGTTCAAGCCCTTTTCGAGTATAATGTGGCGCTGGCAGCCCTTGAGCGAGCCACGGGGGCAGGTGGAAGCTCAAAGCAAGAGAAGACTAAGAAGCATTGAGGTTATTGATCTAGATAGAGAGGTTGAGTGTTGGAGTACTCCATTACTCCAATTGGGCCGAAGGCCCTGAGGGATGAACCTAGATGAAGCGAGTTGTGATCTATATTTCTATTGTACTTTTGGTCGGGGCAGCGGCGTTCGTTGCCTTCCAAACGGTCAAGAAGAAGGGACAAGAACGCGCCAGCACAAATCAGGATCAGAGGGCCGTACCTGTGGCTGTTGCGCCTGTTGTTTTACGCGAATTTAAAAATACGATCTGTGCTGTCGGAACCCTTAAGGCGCATGAGACGAGCCCGCTCAGTCCGAAGGTGGCGGGAAATGTGGACGCTGTTTTGGTCGATATTGGGGACAGGGTTGAATCGGGCCAGGTAGTTGTCCGGCTTGACCGGACCAATTTTGAACTTGCTGTCAGAGAGGCAAAGGCGGCTCATGCGAGTGCGGAAGCAGCAATTGCACAGGCTGAGGCCCAATTCGAACATGCGGAAAAAGAATACCGGCGGGCATCCAATCTCTTGCCTGAAAAGGTCATACCGCAAAGCCGGTTTGACGCAGCAGAGGCGGCCTACAAAGCCGCCCGAGAGGCGCTGGTCGCGGCGAAGGACCAGTGCAGCCAGGCCGGGGCAGTCCTTGACACGGCAAGGCAGCATCTTGATGACGCAGATATCCGTTCCCCCATTAAAGGGGTTGTTGTGGATAGAAATGTGGAAGTGGGGCAGTCCGTGGCCCCTGGTGAGGAGGTACTGCGAATAGTTGATCAGTCCATGGTACAAGCGCACTTTGAATTACCTGAGAAGGACTACGGGCGTGTCGTTATTGGAACCGTGGCGCTGATAACGGTGGATGCCTTTCCAGGGCAGGAGTTTCCGGGAAAAGTAACAGTCGTCAATCCAATGATAGATCGACAGACGCGCACGTTTCGCGTGAGGATCGAAGCGGCCAACCCAACCGGGAGACTGGTGGATGGGATGTTTACCAGGGTGCGTTTTTCAATGGGAAAAAGGATGGCCTTAGCCGTTATGCGTGATGCCCTGCAACGCCTGCCCGGTAGCGGAACCTTTTACGTCTTTGTGGTGGATGAAAACAAGGCC
>JADFWI010000022.1 GCA_015222985.1 Pseudomonadota bacterium
GACTTGGACAGGGCGCTAAAAGCCTATGCTGAGACTTTCAGAGAGGATAACTAATGAGACAAATAGGATGGAAAGCGTTTGACCATTATCTTGGATGATGGGTTTAAGTTTGAATTTATGAAAAAGATGTAACCGAGTCTATTGCAATAACCCCCGGCCAAAATTCGCATGACCACAGTTGAGATAGCCGAAAAGTTTGCAATCTTACTTTAGTTTCCATCCAGAAATGGCCCTTTTCTCCGCCTCCGGCGGATCAATCTGCAGGATCGCTTGTGCGATCCGCCTAGGCGGACATCCGCGTCCCGCTGCAAGCGGGAATTTCCTTGACCTTGTCCGCCTCAGGCGGGCTCATTTCTGAATTGGAAACTGACGCTAGCGCCCAGTGTCCTAAGATCCGTTTTTAGTCACGGCAGATAGGCGATTAACAGGTTCAGAGGAGGTGTCTGGTGAGTTTGAGTCTTGATGTTTTAAGAATCGATCCAGTACGGGAATTAGAGAGGCTTTCAAATTTCGTTGTTGAGCACGTAAACGTAGTCTTTCGCAGAAAAGGAGTAGTAGTTGGATTAAGCGGCGGTGTTGACTCTGCATGCATGGCGGCTGTTGCGGTACACGCTATGGGAAAACAGAAAGTAATCGGCCTTGTTCTTCCTGAAAAAGAGACTAATCCAATTAGCAAAGACTATGCAATAGAACATGCTCAAGCTTTAGGCATAGAATATCGTGAAATTGATATTACGCCTACAGTTGATAGTGTTGTGCACTATAGTTGGAGAGATGAGTTCATTCAGAAGCTGATTCCTGAATACAAGCCAGGCTATAAGTACAATATAACACTTCCTACTGACCTTCTGGAACGAGCTTCGTTTAATTTCTATAAGCTTCAAGTTCAAATGCCTGATGGGGAGATAAAGAAAAAGCGTCTGAATTTGACGGAGTTTCGCACTGTCACCTCTTTTGCAAATATAAAGATCAGATCTCGAATGCTTCACATCTATGCTGAAGCAGAACGACGAAGTCTTGTCGTTGCAGGAACTACAAACCGAACAGAGTTCATACTAGGTGATTTCTGTAAATATGGTGACGGTGGTACTGATATCGAACCACTTTCATACCTTTACAAAAATCAAACATATCAAATTGCTGAATATCTCAAAGTAATTCCCCAAATCATGAATCGCCAACCCAGTCCGGACACGTTCAGCCTTCCTGTAAGTGATCAGGAATTCTTCTTCAGAATTCCGTTTGACAAGTTGGATTATCTTCTTTATGCGTGGGAGCATCGAGTATCGACAAATGAAACAGCTAAAGTACTGGATCTTTCTGAAGATGCTGTAGAAAGGGCCTACAAGGATTTTACATCAAAAAACAATGCTACTGCTCATCTGCGAGCAATGCCTTATACGTTGGAGTAAAAACCGCGCAAACCTCCTGAAGGTCACCCAAAATCCGTTCACGAAGACGCGGTGGGGGGTAAGGCTTTGGCTTTCAGGCTGGCCAGAAGATGATGTGCGTCTTCCAGAATCATGTATAGGGCCGGGACCAGCAGCAACGTGATGCCTGTGGCAAAGAGCACGCCAAAGCCGAGACTAATGGCCATGGGGATGAGGAATTGAGCCTGGAGACTGCGCTCCAAGAGCATGGGGGTCAAGCCCGCAAAGGTGGTAAGTGATGTGAGGATGATGGCCCTGAACCGCAGCGCCCCTGCTCTTGTGATGGCGCCATGGGCATCTGCGCCCTGACGACGTATCCGGTTTGTGGCATCAATCAATACCAGGGAGTCATTCACTACGACGCCAGCCAACCCAACGATACCGAACATACTCAAGAGGCTGAGGTTGTGCCCCATGATCAGGTGTCCGAACACAGCGCCGATTATCCCAAAAGGGATGGCCGCCATGACAATAAAAGGCTGGGTAAATGACCTGAAGGGAATGGCCAGCAGGGCATAGATAGCAAAAAGCGCAATGACAAAGCCATTGGCAACATCTGCCATAGATTCCTTCTGCTCTTTGCCTGCTCCTTCTATGGTGTATCGGAGTCCCTGGTAACGATTCTTGAGTTGCGGCAAAAAGCGGCTTTCCAAATCCATACGCACCTCATTGGCGTTGGTGACCGTTTCATCCACGTCTGCCAGGACCTTGATCACTCTCAGACGCTGAGCCCGCTGGATCGAGGCATAGCCTCGCTTCACCTTCACCTCGGCCACCTGTCTGAAAGGGACCTCAAATCCGTCGGAAGTGCGTATGCGCATTTCTTCGAGAGAGCCCAAGGACTTGCGTTCTGAGTCCGGATAACGCACCATGACCTTGACCTCATCCTGATCGCGCTGGAACCGGAGGGCCTCGGCCCCGTAAAAGGCATGACGCACCTGGTGCGCCAAATCGTTCAGGGTCAGGCCCAGGCTGCGGGCAGCCGGTTTCAGCTTAAGCTGTACTTCTTTTTTGCCCGGGAAAAAACTATCGCTCACATCAAAAAGCCCCGGATAACCTACTAATTCCTCCTTGAGTTCGTCTGCCGCCGCCAGAAGCTGGTCATGATCGTCCAATGACAAGTGGATCTCTACCGGATTGCCGGCGCTAAAAAGCGCACTCTTGAATGTAATTTCCTCGGCATCCGGGATTGTTCCCACCTTTTTGCGCCATAGCATGGCCAGTTTTGTCGCGCTTGTGTCCCGCTGTTCGCCCTCCAGAAGCTCGATCTTCACCTGGGCCAGATGGCCGCCCTTCTGCGGTCCGGTGGCCATGGGACCGTGCCCGCCGCCCAGACGCCCGATTGAAGTGATGCTGTGCCTGAATAGGGGCGGCGCGTCCTTGGGCCGCTCTTTGTCCGCAGCCGCCAGGGTCTCTTTCGCGCATTGCTCCACATAGGCGGCAATCTCTTTGGTGCGTTCAACCGGAGTGCCTGCCGGCATGGTCAGCGAACAGATCAACAGGTCGCTCTCTACCTTGGGAAACAGTGTGAATTTGACCCAGCCGCCTCTCCATGTCCCCAGGGTCAACAGGAACATGGCAATGCCAAGGGCCAGAGTGGCATAGCGCCAGGCCACACAGAAATCGACCAGCCTGGCATAAGGCCCGCTGATGATCCGTTTCAGCCACAAAGACATGCGCTTTTCTTCTATGGAGCCACCTTTGCGGCGGCTCGCCGCGAGCCCGGACCGGGAGAGGTGGGCCGGCAATATAAGCAAAGACTCCACCAAAGAACCGAGCAGGACCAGGATCACCACAATGGGAATGTTTCGCATGATCTTACCCATGGTGCCTGTTCCCATAAGGAGCGGCCAGAAGGCCGCAACCGTGGTAAGTACTGCAAAAATCACCGGCCGGCCCACTTCTATTGCCC
>JADFWI010000188.1 GCA_015222985.1 Pseudomonadota bacterium
ACTATGAGGTGACCATCTCGGCCCGGGTGACACTGCCGTCCGGGCGGGAACTGGAGCGGACAGCCAGGCTTGCCACGATCTGCGATGTGGGCCCGGCGGATCTGGACAAGAGCGAGGTGGAGATTTCTGTCTCAGCGCCTCGCGATGACGGTACCAGGTTGGCGACTATTGTAATTCTACCTACTGACAGTTTTGGCAATGCCGCATTTCCAGGCAGCGCTTACAAGATTGCTGTCTCGACCGTAGGAGGGACCTTGCAGGGAGGTGTTGTTGACAATCTCGACTCCAGTTTTACCCAGGAGATAGTGCTACAGCCCGGAGAAGGCGCCAAGATAAAGGTCGCAGTGGGAGGCGTCTCCCTTGGGACTTACCCGGCCGGGCTGGCAGCTCCGTTGTTCATGCGCCATGAGGTGAGCCTCTATGCTGGATCAGCGATACCCCACGGTGCCTTTTCCAACAACTTTTCCAGCGGCCCCAGCATTGCTTTTGATTACGCCTATCGCTTCGATGATTATTTTGCCCTTCGCACCGAGCTATGCCTAAACTGGTTCGACGATCGGTCGGACGGAACTGAGCGGCTCCTTAATCTAACCCCTTATTTGCAATATCGACGGGAAACTGGCCGATGGGCGCCTTACTTTGAGGCTGGATTAGGTTTCTACGACCTTGAGAATGACGGGAGTGCATTGGGCTTTTCAGCCGGTGCGGGCCTCCGGTACAGTATATCGAGACACTGGAGTCTGGACCTGAACCTACACGGCCATCGGGCCGGAGGTGGTCTCGACCTGAGCTATAGCCAGATCCTTGGCGGACTTATCTTCAAATTCTAAGAAAAAGGAAGGAATCCAATGAGAACACAAGCTAACCAGATGAAAAGGTTTTCGATGTTGAGCCTTCTGTCAATGGTGCTCTTCTCTTTTCTGCTTATGGGCACTCTATCTACGGTGGAGGCTGTAGACTATTACGTGTTCGGACAGGTTTTCCAGATCAGTTCTGAAGACGCTGCAAACGCCTCGATCGTCGGCAGCGATCTCACAGGCGACTCTTACCCATTCGCGCACATCAGGATCTACGATCAGGAATCCGGGGCGCTACTCGGCGATAGTGACGCAGGGCAAAACGGGCAGTTCACAGTAATTTTTGATCTCCCTGCCGGTTCCAGTCCTGACATCGAATGCCGGGTCTACAGGGTTGTAGACGGCGAGTCGACGCTTTTGCCAGATGCAAGGGATGGGATCAATTCATTCACTGGCATCGGCCAGTTTCATGGCGTCGGGCTGAAAGTGGTCAGCGACGAGATCATCGACTACGGCGATGCAGGGTTCCGCGGCTATCCCGGCGTTGGTCTTGTCTTCACCAGGGTGGGCAAGGTGGAGATCCCTTATATTTCGCAAGATACGACCCTGGTTGTCCGTCCGGTTGCCGGCCTAGCCGATTTCACAGGTAATGAAACCAGAGCGAGCGAGCTGGGGGTCTATGCATTCAAGCAGGCCCCATTTGCCAGCAGGTTGCTGATCTTCGGAGACTTCGGACTTCCCGGAGGCATCTGCACAGGAGATCAGATCGACTGGTACCAGGTGAAGATCAAGAAGATAAGAGAAACCGGGCCAATATCCTATGAATCGGAAATCGACTGGAAGGATCCGATGCACAAGACAAAGACCGAGGTCACCACCGTGCCGATGTTGAGCGTGAAGGCCACCACGGAAAAGATTGGCCCATTTGATGGCGCTTTCGATGATCCCTCCACTGTCATTGTAGAAACCGATCCAATCTATGGGCTCTACTGGGTCAACCGCAATCAGGTAGGAGTAGCCACGAATATATTCTACAGCTTTCCGGACCTGCGCGTGAACTGGCTGAGCAACGCTGCAAACGGCCTTTATGAGCTGTCACTCGTTTATTTCAAAGAGGTGGGGCGAACTCCGGACAACAAGCCCATTGTCCAGGAGATACCCGCCATGTGCTTCGCTGGCTCCCCGCCGCCGGCCGACGCTACAGGCGTGGCCCTTCACAAGCTCGTATTGCGGGTCAACAATCAGCCTCTGAACGTGCGATTTGATCACATCTACCTCAAAGATCCGACAAGCAACGAATATTTTGCCGGGGAAGGGAATCCCGATACCAGCATCATCGGTGATGCCTTGGATTTCAACGCAGAGGGGCTTTGCGATATCATGCATCTGCAGAACAAGTATCAGGTGGAGGTCCACTTCACGGCCCATCACGAGGGTCAATATCTTGATTATTACAACCTTTATGCCATTTCGAATGACAATAAGGTGACAGTCAACTTCGACTATGAAAAGTTCACTGACCCTGACCATACCACGGCGACGAACCCACTTTGGGCCGGGACTCCGGCCAGTGGGAAGTCGGAGTTGAAAGGTGGCTTCACCAAGGACTGTGCCTATCGCTTCCGCCTCCGTACTCACAGCAGACTACAGGACGGATACCATCGCATTCAGTGGGCACATCCCGATAAGGCGTACTATGTAATGCCGTTAAACTGAGATACGACGCTTTTAAATTCACCGAGTTTAGACAAGCTTCCGGGGTCAGCCCTTGACATGGGACATTAAAGTCACCGTTACTTCATTCAAATCGCGATTCCCGCTGCGACTTTTAGGAGTGCCTTGATGTCGATTATCAACACCTATGAATGTCCTATGTCAAGGGCTGACCCCGCTTCCTTCTTCTCCGATTCTATATCTAAATAATTTTGTCGGTCAATATCATCCCAAAATATTTTACGACGTTCGACTCCTCTAACGATAATATGATGAAGCGCCCCAGGGGCATCTATGCGGGCTTTACGTGGCATGGATGCCTTACCACATAAATCTAAAGGAAATGCAAGTTATAAAACAACATAACGTCCCCTAAGCCTCCATGTCTCTATGGATTTTACAAAATATTTTCATAAACCCAGACCCTTCCGCCCTCTCTTATTTCGTCTTTCCTTTTTACAAGCTTTTTTTTGTGG
>JADFWI010000023.1 GCA_015222985.1 Pseudomonadota bacterium
AGAGGCTACGGGATGGCTGGCAAGGCGGATGCCGATTTTGCCAGTGTAACCGGTGAGGTTTCCCGGCAGGACATCAGTAGCCTGAAAAACCAGGGTAATATGTCCCGGCCAATAGGCTTGGATCAGGCGTGTCGCCATCCTCGGCACAGACCGGACCAGGGGGGCAAGGTCAGCCATGGAGGCAATGAGGATAAGGAGGGGGTTTTGCCGGCTGCGCTCTTTTACTCGAAACACCCTGTCAACCACAGTGGCGTCAAAGGCCAGGACTCCCAGGCCGTAAAAGGTGCTGGTGGGAAAAACCACCAAACCGCCTTTTTTGATCAAAGCGGCGGTCTTGTCAATGGTCTCCTGGTCAGGAGACTGCGCGTCCACGGAGATGATTGCACATCGTTTTTTCGGCACCTTGCCCCCTGTTATCCTTTTATCACCCCCAGCGGTTTCAACCTTGCCACCTTCTTCCCGATCCCTGCGTTGTGGACTACGTTCACTACACTGCTTACGTCCTTATAGGCCTCAGGTATCTCCTCCGCAAGGGTTCCCTTGCCGGCGCTTCGAACATAGATGCCCTTGTCCTCAAGCTCCCTGACAATAGCCCGCCCCTTGGCCACCTTTTTGGCCTGGTGCCTGCTGAGGAGTCTGCCGGCCCCGTGGCAGGTGCTGCCAAAGGTCTCTTTCATGGCTGTGTCGGTGCCCACAAGTACATAGGAATACCGGCCCATGTCTCCTGGAATCAAGACGGGTTGGCCGACCTCTTTGTAGTCCTTTGGGATAAACGGGGATTGGGGGGGGAACGCCCTGGTGGCTCCCTTGCGGTGAACACATAGTTGCTTTTGTCTCCCATCCACCTCATGAGTTTCGATTTTCGCCATATTGTGGCAAACATCATACACAAGACTGAGCCCAAGTTCTCCTGGCCCCATTTGGAGCACGTCCTGAATGGTCTCCTGCACCCAGTAAGCAATGAGTTGACGATTGCAGAAAGCAAAATTACCCGCGCAGGCCATGGCCGCAAGGTACTGACTGCTTTCCTTGGAGGAGAGAGGTGCGCAGCAAAGCTGTTTGTCGGGCAGATCTATCTTATACTTGCCCGAGGCCTTCAGCATTAGCTTGATATAATCATCGCAGACCTGGTGTCCTAAGCCCCGCGAGCCAGTATGCACGATCACTGTGACCTGACCTTTGTGCAATGACAAGGCTCTGGCAACAGTTTCATCGTAGATCTCTTCCACAAAGCCCACTTCCACAAAGTGGTTTCCGGAACCCAGGGTTCCCAACTGGTTCTTGCCCCTATCAAGGGCTCTTTCAGAGACATATTCCGGGTTGGCGCCCATGATGCACCCCCCCTCTTCAATATGGTCGAGGTCCTTTGCGCTTCCATACCCGCAAGAAACCGTCCATTTGGCCCCTTTTACAAGAACATCGTTCATTTGTCTGGCAGAGAGCTTCAGATCCTTGCGCCGGGACCCCACACCACAAGGAATATTTCTGAACAATGCGTTCACAAGCCCTGGGATGTGGTCCTTGATGTCTCCCGCATCCAGACGGGAGCAAAGTAGTCGCACACCACAGTTGATATCGTAACCGACCCCTCCTGGGGAGACGATGCCATTTTCCATGTCAAAGGCTGCAACCCCGCCAATCGGAAATCCGTATCCCCAGTGAATGTCTGGCATGGCCATGGAGCGACCTACGATCCCTGGAAGGCAGGCTACATTGGCCACCTGTTCAAGGCTTGCATCCTTTTTGATTGTGGCCAACATGGTCTCATCCGTATAAACAAGCCCTTCGGTTCTCATTTTTCCCGTCTTTGGGATAAGCCAGCGAAAATCATCAAGTTTTTTTACTGCGATATCTGTTTTCATAAGGATTACCTCTCTGTTGAGGGAGGAGTTATACTACCTTCTACGTATTCTCACAGGTCGACAATGACCTGGGTTTCCCACATACCGTCATTCTTTCTCACATAGAGTTTGTGATACGTGACCGCCTTGATACCGGTTCTAATTTCATGTCGTGCCTGGTCCATGAATTCCCCGCAAACCGTTGCTCGCAGGTAGTCCTCTTCTATCCTCTTGATTTCAAACAGCTTTAGCAGCAGGCCCTCTGTGTCGAACAGGTAAAGGAGTTCGCTTAGCCAACTGACCATTAAGGTGTCAAAGCCAGGCGCTTCTACCTCTACAATCCGTTCCTCTTTCGGCCGAATAGTTTCGAGGGATACCAAGACTTCAAACAGGGCCTCGGCTGCGTTGGCAAACAACAACTCAGGGCTTGTGCCGTAAGCTCTGAACCCCAGGTCTGCTGTGTGTTCTATGTATTCGTATTTGGGGAGCACTGCGCTGTGTTCCTCTTGCAGGGACTTCAAGCGTCTTGCCTGTTTTCCGTACGTATAGCACGACTTACAAGGCTGTTCCAAGCGCTTTGATCGGCTCGCACCGGGTACTTACCGAAAACTCATCTCGCCAGCGGAGATCGGCGGGTGGTGCAAAATTCGCTTGACAAACGTGGGACTCGTATATAAATTATCTTTTTTATCTCCTTGCTCCGGTCGAGATCGGGGCTACTAACATCCAAAAGGAGGACATGTCAAAAGTGAGAAGGTATGAAACT
>JADFWI010000024.1 GCA_015222985.1 Pseudomonadota bacterium
GGAATGCGCAGGGTCAACTTGCCGGAGTATGGCTTGTTCGGTTTTTCTCCCAGTTCGGCACAAGTGTCAAGATAATGGTCAACAGCTTCCTTGAAAGCTGTTTCCAGTTTTGCCATCAAATCAAGACAAAAATCGTTGGACATGCCAGGGCGATTGATCTTGTTTATAATCTCATTAGAAGAGGATCCGATCTAATTGAAAAGGACCTGTTTCATCTGCACAAGACTGTTCATACTGAGCGGGGCGCGGATGTCTATAAGCCTGTTGGCGGGTGGAAGATAGAGCCGAACTCTACGGTTATTGTTTCCGGCAATACCCAGATTATTTTTGAATATGCTCCCCCAAAGGATGTCCCGGAACTCATGCAAAACTGGCTCTCATTGTTTCAAAAAACTTGCAGAGAAAATGCGGCAAACAAGGAAAATGCACTTGCGGCCTATGTCTGTCTTCATGTTTCCTTTCTCAGAATTCATCCCTTTTGGGACGGCAATGGCCGGATGGCCCGTCTCATTGCCAATATTCCTGTAATCAGGGCTGGTTATCCCCCTATCATTATTCCAAAAGAGCGTCGTCAGGAATACATAGAGGCCCTGTCAGAATATCACCTCGCGGTGGGCACTGTCACCGCCTGGAGTGAATTGTTGCCCGAGGTTGATAAGCTGGATAGGTTTAAACGATTCTGCGCTGAATCCTGGTCAGAGTCGATCAAGTTAGTGGATAATGCCCGTAGAAAGCAACAGGAGCGAAACCAACAGAAAAACAAAGATATTGAATAATAAATGACATCAGTTATGTTGCCGCCAAGGAGGGTTCATTGAAGGAAGTGACAAATGATCAGTCCATCCAGGGTATCTACCAGCAGGTCAGGGCCATTCTCATCCGGTCCAGATCCCGGGCATGGCAGGCGGTCAATTCCGAGATGGTGGCTTGCTATTGGCAGATTGGTCGCCTGATCGTCGAGGAGGAGCAGCGGAAAAAAACGAGCCGTTTATGGAAAGGGATTGATCAAAGAGCTTTACATAAAGCTTTCGGCTGAGTTTGGGAGGGGCTTCGATAAGTCCAACCTTTGGAATATGCGCGCATTTTCTCTCTGTTTTCCAAAAATCGACGCAATGCGTCGAGAGTGGACAAAAAGGGGGACCGTTCGGAGCGCCTGCGCGTCATACCCGAGGTAGGAGCCTTGGGATCTGTGCGGCGGGTGTGGGGAAACCCGCATTCCTACCACGACCATTTCCCCTAAGGAGAATGACATGGAAACCAAACTGGTTGTTTTCAAAGGCAAGGAAATAAGGCGAACTTTGCATAACGCTGAGTGGTGGTTTTCGGTCGCCGATGTTGTTGAGGTGTTGACCGACAGCGCGGACCCTCGCCAGTACATAAAAAAGATGCGACGACGCGATCCGGTGCTTGATTCCAACTGGGGTACAATTTGTACCCCCCTTCAATTGAAATCTCCTGATGGCAAGATGCGCAAAACCAACTGTGCCAACACCGAAGGCATTTTTCGCATTATTCAGTCCATCCCATCCCCGAAGGCAGAGCCCTTCAAGCGGTGGCTGGCAAGGGTCGGTTATGAACGCGTAAAGGAGATAGAGGACCCCGAGCTGGCAACCAAAAGAACCCGCGCTCTGTATAAGGCAAAAGGCTATTCTGACGACTGGATAGAAAAGCGAATGCGCGGCATCGCCATCAGGGAGGAGCTTACAGACGAGTGGAAAAATAGGGAGGTAAGGCGCGAGAAGGAATACGCGATACTAACCGCCGAGATCGCAAAAGCCGCCTTTGGTGTTACGCCTGGCGAACACAAAAAGCTTAAGGGACTGATTCGGGAAAACCTCAGGGACCATATGACTGACCTTGAATTGATTTTTTCCATGCTTGGAGAGGCTGCCACGACTGAGATAACGCGGGTGGATGATGCAAAGGGTTTTCAGGAAAGCAAGCGTGCTGCTCACAAGGGTGGAGAGGTTGCCGGGAAGGCGAGGAAAGACCTGGAACGAAAGACCCGGAAACGGGTTGTTTCACGTGAGAATTATCTGACAGCCCCGCAGAAACTGAAAAAGCTGAAGGACAATGAAAAATGACCGGACCCATTCTTCCTCCTCTCAAACCCATACCGATAAAAGACCGTCTCTCCGTTCTTTTTTTGCAAAAAGGAAACCTTGATGTGTTGGATGGCGCTTTTGTTGTTGTGGATAAGAACGGCGTCCGCACGCATATTCCCGTGGGGGGTGTAGCCTGTCTTATGCTGGAGCCGGGCACAAGGGTATCACATGCCGCTGTTGTGCTGGCTTCGCGGGTTGGCTGTCTGCTTGTCTGGATTGGTGAGGCAGGGGTCCGGCTGTATGCATCCGGTCAACCGGGTGGCGCCAGGGCGTGTTCCCCACACACGTGGGGATGAACCGTAATGGCCTGTGGAAGTGCCTAAATGTTGCCAGCAGACCATACCTCATCAGAAGTTAATGCTATTCGCACAGAGCTTTGACAGAATTCATGCCATCGACTATAAACCTGGGATAAATTCATTCGCTTTACCGGCGTTATTCATATGTCTGCTCGACACAAGTTGTTCGCCATAGGTCTATTAGTCGTCTGTGTAACGGCCTGCAATGCCAAAATGGTTTGGTATCGCCTACATCCTCGGGACATGGTTTGGTTCCAGAAGGGCACCCCGGATGCGGTAATGAGGTCGGATCTCGAGGCGTGTGAATCTGTCCCTTCCAACGGCAAGCACGTCGCTGCTTGCATGCAAGCCAAGGGGTACCTGCTGATTCCTCGATCGGAAGCAGAACTCTTGCGGGTGAGGTCTCTTCAAGAAAAAGGCCTTAGTGAACGAGATATGGCAGCAC
>JADFWI010000189.1 GCA_015222985.1 Pseudomonadota bacterium
CATGTCACCTGACGGGATTCTTGGCGGTCCTGCGAACCTCGGCAAGACTATCGTTTGTGCCACAGGACCCGTTTTTTTGATACCAATAATTTAGCAAAAGAACCCTCGTGTGTCAATCTATCTGGCGCAAAGCACGATGTTATGGGACTTCTTGCGGCTTACGAAGGACATACGGATGGCGAGAGAGGGACAAAAGGCCTTGCACCCCTGGAGGGATTTTTTCGTGGGTCCCGATGACCAGATACCCGCCTTGATCCAAAGCGTTCACCACTTTCTGAAAAGCGGGCGCTTTCAGAGCCTCCTCGTAATAGGTCAAAAGGTTGTTTCTCAAAAAGATCAGTTGAAACCCGGTGCCCGGAGGATTGGACAACAGGTTGTGGACCTGCCAGATAATCCGTTTTTTTAGATATTGGGAAACTGCGTAGCGCTTTCCCTTTTTCATGGTCTTGAAATAGACGTCTCGTATTGCCTCCGGGACCTCTTTTAAGCTACTGCGGGCATAGACGCCGGCCCGGGCCTTTTCAAGGTATACCGGATTCATATCGGTCGCCCATATTTCGAGCTCTGGTTGAGGCCCGAAACGACCCTCAATAGCCTGCCAAAGGATCTTTAGAGTATAGACCTCCTCTCCGCACGCACAACCAGCAGACCAGACTCTTACTGTCCCGGGGTGATCCCTGATGATTGATGGTATTATTTCGTTTTCAAGGGTTTGCCAAAGCCCCCTGTCACGAAAGAAACGGCTGACGGAAACAGTCATCAGGCGTTCACAGTGTAGGCTTGCCTCCTGGTTTTGATCCAAAACCGAAAGATATCCCTCCATACTTCGACAGCCTAACTGCTTCATGTGGCGCACAATGCGCTTCTTGACCCCTTTTCTCACCCTGCGGTAACCATCCCAGGAGAGCCCGAAGTGATTAAGGAGTTGACGAAACTGGTGATCATCCATAAGGTATTGGCCTCAAAACTAGAGCAAAGGTGGCACAGAATCACAGGATTCATATCAGAGGCTCAAAGCAAATAAAAGGGAGGTTGTTTCTTGCAACTCAATCCCCGTTACACAGGATCTTATGTAGCCATGGCGTGCGGCCTCGGCATGGCGATTTCTGGACATATTCTTTTCAGGTCCGTCACGGCCTCTGTGGGCGAATTAGTTCTATACGGTGCGCTCCTGTGTCATGGCCGCAAGCGACAGCGATTTCAATCAAACGGGATATGGCTCACTCTCGAGGTATATGCAGGCCTGTCAATAGTGTGGATGGTTATTAACATTTTGAAGATCCAGGTGTGGAGATGGCATCCATTGGCCTTCGGGCTAACGCCGCTTGTAGTAATCGGAGCGTATTTAGTCGCTCTCCTGGGGAAAACCTCATTTGAGGAAAAAGGTGACACAGACTTAAGCTACGGGTTAAAGACAAAACGGATTCCGTTGATTATAACCACCGTAGCCGTGTGGGCCATACTCAATGTTTATGTTTTTCCCAGATTGCAGATTATGACGTGACTGAGCGGTTTCTGCAGGGTGGGACTACCCTGAGCGAGGAGATATGCAATCCATTGAGAACAATAGGATACCCGAAGAGGTTAAGAGCATTCATCTAATCGCCATCTGTGGAACAGGTATGGGGGCGCTGGCCGGGATGCTCAAAGAAGCGGGATTTAAGGTGACCGGTTCGGACCATCACGTTTATCCTCCCATGAGCGTCTTTCTCTCAGATCTCGGCATCGAGATCTTTGAAGGATTTCGGCCGGAAAACCTTTCTCATCGGCCCGATCTCATTGTCGTGGGTAACGCGGTTTCAAAGGATAATCCCGAGGTCGCGGCCATGTTTGAATTGGCGATTCCCTATTGCTCTTTGCCCCAGGCCCTGAATCGATTCTTTATCACCGGCAAGGGAGCTCTGGTAGTGACCGGGACCCACGGAAAGACCACGACGTCTGCCTTGCTGGCGTGGGTCTTAGCCATAGCAGGCCTTAATCCCGGTTTTATGGTGGGAGGTATCCTGAAAAACTTCGGTCGCAACTACAATATTGGCGGTGGCGCCCATTTTGTCGTGGAGGGAGACGAATACGACACAGCTTTTTTTGACAAAGGTCCGAAGTTTCTCCACTACACGCCATCTCGGGCGATTCTTACGAGCATTGAATTTGACCATGCGGACATATACCGGGACCTGGCCCATGTGAAGAACTCCTTTTCTGATTTTATTGCGGCCATGCCACAGGAGGCTATGCTGGCAGGCTACGATGGCGATCCTGTTGTGAGAGAACTCTTGACTCAGGCCCCGTGCTGGACGGCATTTTACGGCCTTGGGGAAAGATCGCCATGGCGGCTTGAAAATATGGACTCTGATTCACCGTGGACGCGTTTTGAAGTGACAAGACGCGGAAAACACTTCGGGACTTTCAAGACACATCTCATAGGCCGCTACAATGTCTTGAATGCTCTTGCCGCTATTGCGGTGGCTGACGACTTAGGGGTTCCAGCAGATGTCATCTCCAGGGCGCTTGAAACGTTTGAGGGAGTCAAACGGCGTCAGGAAGTCCGCGGGATCAAGAACGACATTCTTGTGATGGATGACTTTGCCCATCATCCTACGGAGGTTAAGGAAACCGTTGCCGCAGTGAGTTCTTTTTATTCTGACAAGAGGATTGTGGCCGTTTTTGAACCACGAACGAACTCCAGCCGGCGCAAAGTTTTTCAAGACAAGTATCCAGAATCCTTTGACATGGCGGATTTAGTTTGCATACGAGAGCCCCCGCTGCTGGATAAGATCCCTGTTGAAGAGCGCTTTTCATCAGAGCAACTGACCCAGGACCTTCAAGGCCGAGGAAAAGAGGCGCACTACTTCGCTGATACGGAAGCCATCATCGACTATCTCGTTGGCGTGGCACAGCCCGAAGATGTGATCCTCATTATGTCCAACGGGGGCTTTGATAATATTCATGAGAAGATACTGGAAAGACTCTAGGAGGCTGTCCGAGAATGGGTATTTCCCGCTGAACCCGTGAACGGTTACGCTTTTTCCGTTGAATGAGGTGCAGTATGTCCACATCCGAAGCGTTTATTATACCAGATGATAGAACAAAGCATCTAACCTATTCCACCGATATGAAAATAGTCGTAATGTCTGACATGCATCGGGGTGATGGAACAGGATCGGATGACTTTGCCCACAATTCGCTCATCTTCAAATGCGCCCTTGATTTCTACCTGGATAAAGGTTTTACCTATATCGAACTGGGAGATGCCGAGGAGTTATGGGAGAATAAGGCCTTCGATCAGATCTACATAACCCATACTTCAATATACGACAAGCTGAAGGGCTTTCATGATTCCAATACTGATCGAACGCGTTATGTGAAGATATGGGGCAATCA
>JADFWI010000190.1 GCA_015222985.1 Pseudomonadota bacterium
GATCTGAAATAGGGAATCCGCGTGCCCCTCAGGCTCCCAATATAGACGGTCTTCAGATCTGGCCCGCCAAAGGTGACGCTGGAGAACCAGGGAGCGATGGTGCCTCCTGCATCCAGCATATCATCTGGTGTCACACGGTCCTCCACAAAGGCCTGCTCTACGGCAAGGGCGGCAGTCTCATTAGTATCGTCGAGAATCACATGGAAATCGCCCTCCGGTGTAATGGCGAAAAGCTGATCTGCCATCACCAGTGTCCCCCAGAGGTTGCCGAAGGCGTCAAAGGCAATACCGTCCGGAAACCCGAACCTTCCAAGTTTTGTGGGTCCAAAGACCTCACGATTCGAAAGAGACCCATCAGGGGCTACTCTCATGCGGGAAATACGCTGGCCTGTCGTCTCTACGATATAGAGAAATTCTTCTTTTGCATCGAGCCGGATTTCGTTCGTGAAACTCAGGCCATCGGTAACAACCCTTAGACCTTTTTCGTCTGCCAGGGCAATGTATCCGTCTGCGATGTTTGGGCTGATCGCCTTCATCCAGTTCTTAATGCGGGTCGATATTGTCAGCCAGATGCGATTTTTGCTATCCCTTAACACAAAATTCACTTTACCTATTGGCTGACCGTCAATGGTGTCGTAAAGGAGTCTCGTATTGCCACCGCGCGTCATCACCTCCAGCACATCGGTCCCAAAATTGGAGATCAGGATATCGCCATTTTCTGCAAAGGCAAGACCATTTGGTAAAGTGCCTTCGGTGAAACGGCTCGCTTCATCGGACGCACCACCAAAGGCCGATTCGAAAGACTGGGTGATAATATTCTGCTCACCATTAGAAGAGATCCTGACGACGCCACCCCGTGCATCAGCCGACCACAGAGTGCCGTCCGGTTCCGCAAGGATGCATTCAGGTCGCTGTAAACCATCTCCGATGTAACGTATTTCTTCCGGATCGACCTGGAATCCAATAATCGGGTTTTCTGCCATTTTATTCCCTTTCATTGTAACATCTCAATAAGCCAGGGTATTCTACTCATCCTACCAGAACCAGACTGATCTGGGGGAAGATAACCACCAAGATCAACACAAGTATCATGATAATCACGAACGGAAACGCACCGGCAAAGACATCATTCAGGGTGATGCTCTGATCATCCAGGGTGGATTTGACCACGTAGGCGGCAATTCCCAGGGGCGGGGTGATAAGCCCTACCTCAATGGCGATGATCGTTATCAGGCCGAACCATACGAAATTCACTTCAAACGGTTGCATGATCGGGTAGATGAGCGGAACAATAATCATCAAGATCGACGTGGAATCCAGGATAGTGCCCATAAGCAACACTATAATCAGATAAATGCTAAGAATAGCGTAAAGGCCCATGCCGGATTCGCCTATCCAGTTCCCGATAAAACCGGTGATACCTGACAGGGCCAGCATGCGACTGTACATGTTTGCTGATATGATCAAAAAAAGGATCGAGACAGTAACATGACCGGTCTCTGTAAGCACCTGCCAGAGTTTTGCCCAGGTTAGTTGTCGCTTGCTTAGCGCCAAAACCAGTGCCCCCAAGGCCCCAACTGCCCCGGATTCCGTGGGCGTAAACCAGCCTGCGTAAATGCCACCCAAAACCAGGGCGATCAGGAGGGCGATGGGAATCAATTTGGCAACAGCGCTGGCCAGGCTCATCTTTTTCTTTAAATCATTTTCCTGATTCGTGACCTTTGCGCACACATAATCAGGGAAGCGATATGCCATGACCAGAATGGCGGCAGAAAAGCCGGCGGAGAGAACGATACCCGGCATAATGCCCGCCTTAAACAGATCGCCGATGGAGGTCTCGGTGAGTACACCAAACAGGATAAGGAGCAGGCTGGGTGGGATTAACATTCCCAGAACTGAGGAACCGGTTACAACCCCTACCGCAAATCTGGGTTTGTAGCCCAGCCGGATCATTTCGGGCACGGCCACTTTGGTAAAAACGGCAGCCGATGCAATAGAAATACCTGTCACCGCAGCGAATACCGCGTTAGCGGCCACGGTAGCAATTCCAAGTCCGCCCCCAAGCCCTCCGAAAAGCCGGTTTGCCACATCAAAGGTATCTTTACCTATGCCCGAAACCGATATAAACAGTCCCATCAACACAAACAGAGGCACCACGCCAAATATATATCCAGAGATGCTGTCGGCGGCGGCCAGGGCCAGGAGCTTGCTTGCGATTGTCCAGTTGCCCCTTATAAACCACACGCCTAAGAAAGAGAGCAGTGTGAGTGC
>JADFWI010000191.1 GCA_015222985.1 Pseudomonadota bacterium
AATATCAATACAGGCAGACGACCTTCAAGCCCTGACATATTGATCCCCTGACACTCCCCATCGGCAAGGCAGTAAGCGAGGTGTTTTAAAACCGTCGTCTTGCCGGAACCGGCATCTCCTTCTATCAGCAGGTATTCGTGTTTTCCAATGAGCTCTTCCACATTCAAAGGTGTTTCCTTTCTGACCTGTGGATCTTCGTCCCCGGACTCCCTATCGGGTCCGTAAGCAAAAAGGGGGATGAATATCTTCGGCAGTTCAACCCGAATCGGCTTGCCGTCTAACTGGAGATGATCTATATCCATATAAGTGCAATGGTCCAGTATCCATCCCGAATAGGTTTCAGGTATTTCGGGCATGGCTTTTCTGTAATGAGATTCCTCCTTGATTGTGCCTGTCATCTCAAAGACTTTCCTGCCGTCATCACCGGTTTCGCCATCGATGCTCCATTTTCGCGTCTCTTTGACAAACTTCCTGAAATCAAGCCTTATGTTGTGAGCGCCCCAGTCAAAGGTTATATAGTGAAACCGGCTGGGCCACGATGACTCGGTTCCAAGGTACGCTCCACCTGCCTGAAACCGGTAAAGATTGCCGTCCAGATCACTCAGGTATCCCCCGCCGACCTCATGGAGATGGCCGGAAAGCAAGATGGAGTTGTTCAGATGGGTCCTGCATATCTTTCTGTCTATGGGCCAAAGCCAATCAAGGGGATGGTGGAACAAAACAATCTGAAGATCTACTTCCCCCTTGTCTTTCAACTCTTCCATGGCCGTCTTTACCTGGTATTCACCAATGGCAATGGTTCTTTCATCCGTGGATTTTCTGCACATCCAGGCTGAATTAAGGCCCACCAGGCCGATTTTCTTATCGCATTCAGTGGTATAAGTATTGACAAAGGGCACAAGCCTGCCTTGAATGTGCTCAAAATGTGGGAGATAGGTTTCTGTAAAATCAAAATAGTCTGCCATGCCCCTTAAAAGGTCTTCCCTGTAATCCTGATCTTGAAGTTCCGTGTTCAACTCCTGCATGTTGTCATATTGTGGGACATCTTTTGGCCTATATATCTTACGGTTTACATCGTGATTACCAGGAACGACGAACAATCGATCACTGTTCAGATCCAGTGCGGCAAGCAGATCATCGAAGAAGTCCTTTGCCAGGTCATATTCAGTCTTTATGCCTTTGAAGGCAATGTCCCCGGTCACGATTACGATCTCCGGGCGAAAAACATCAGACCGGTCCCCTTTCACTCGTTCAATCAACGGGTCAAGAACAACTGACCGGTCAAATCTGTCTTCTTTGGAGTCATTAATATGAAGATCCGAAATATGTAGAATCTGAAATGTTTTCGGATGAGCCATAATGTGATTTTCCTCAATGTAAAATCATTTCGTGCTGTTGAATTAGAGTAATGTCTTAACTGAATATTGATTTTGCATCATGAAGTGCTTTATAGCAAGTTCCCTGCCTTGGACGTTCGCCCGAAGGCTACCAGCCCGGGCAGAAGAGCGTCGCCTCTTTATTCCTCGAATACGCCGCATCGATCAACAGGTCGAGGATGTCGAGCATCAGGTTCTCAATCCTGTCAGCGAGCAAAAATTTCTGGCTTCTTGGAAACTTCTCAAGCTTTGGAACCATCCAGAGCAGCAGATCATAGAGTTTTGTGATGGCATCGATTTCTTTGTGCATTTTTAAAAAAACGCGACCGCCTCCGGCGGTAAAGGGTAAAAGATTAAAAGAAAAAAGGGTTACTTTTCAGCCCTGGCGCAACGAAAACCCGCAGTGAAGTACCTGACGTTCGGACTGACCCTGAAGCGGTCAGCGCACCGGGCGAAGCCATGATTGCCGCCCCAGGAACCGCCCCGCAGCACACGAAATTCGCCTTCAGAACTTGTGGTCCACTCCCAAACATTTCCGGCCATGTCATAACAGCCGTCAGGACTGATGCCGTTTGGATACAGGGTAACCCGTGTTGTTTTGCCAATGCCCGATTCATCAGTAGTATTACACTTTTCCTTATCAAATTCATCCCCCCAGGGATAAGTACGTCCGTCTGTGCCCCGTGCCGCCCGCTCCCACTGCT
>JADFWI010000192.1 GCA_015222985.1 Pseudomonadota bacterium
AGGCGGGCGAAAGCCGGAATCCAGTTTATTCAGCTAGTTACAAAGGCTCTGGACTCCGGTTTTCACCGGAGTGACGACTTTTTTCGACTTCATCCATATTGACCTAACCCAGATAAACCGGAATTCAGGAAAATGATTGAGGAATTGTGAATTCAAGAATTGCCGGGATTTCATTTAGTCCCATAATCCACAAATTCTTGAATTCCTGCGATGTTTTCAAGCCGTCTAGGCGCAATCCCTCAATTATTTGTGAGTATTGACAAATAGTGTATCCAAGAAATCTTCTGCCAGAAAAAACACGAATTTCAGGACCAACGGACTGCTGTATGTAAGGAGGCCATAGTATGCCTATATTCGAATACCATTGTGCAAAATGTGACAAGGATTTTGAGGTCCTTGTTCTTGGGAATCAGAGTGTCACGTGTCCCGACTGTAACGGCAAGAAGGTCAAAAAGCTTCTTTCTGTTGTAAGCCACAAGAGTGATGGTGAGTTCTCAAGCTCACAAGGCTCAGCTTGCAGCGGCTGTAGCGCCACGAGTTGCAGCACCTGTAGCCATTCATGATCTTGCAAGCAATTCCGCAAATCCTGTCAACCCCGTCTAACAAGTGAGTGAAAATGGGAATAATCAAGATTGGCACACGAGGAAGCGCGCTCGCGGTTTGGCAAGCGGAATGGGTCCGCTCCCAACTCCTGGCACTCCATCCTGAATATGAAGTCGAACTGGTCAAGATCAAGACCACGGGAGACAAGATTCAGGATGTGCCCCTTGCCCAGGTTGGTGGAAAGGGTCTCTTTGTCAAGGAGATTGAGACCGCGCTCTTGGAAGGCCGAGTTGACCTGGCTGTGCACAGTATGAAAGACATGCCGGCCGAGCTCCCCCCGGGCCTTTGTATCGGCGCTGTGCCTGAACGGGAAAATCCCTTGGACGTTCTGATTTCAAGGAACGGCCATGCGTTTAAAGACCTACCCGAGGGCGCTCGTGTTGGAAGCAGCAGCCTGAGGCGTTGCGCCCAGGCTCGACATGCCAGGCCCGATATCACCGTCCATTCGTTGAGAGGAAACCTCGACACCCGCCTTCGTAAACTGGAGACAGAGGGCCTGGATGCCATCGTTCTGGCAGCCGCTGGCGTCAAAAGGCTCGGCCTGAAAGATCGCATTACTGAATATCTTCCTGAGACCATTATGCTCCCTGCCATCGGACAGGGGGCGCTTTCGATCGAAATAAGAGAAGAGGATGAGGCCATTCACAGCCTCACGGCTGCCATGGATCACAGGGATACCCGCCTGGCCGTGGAAACAGAAAGGGCCTTTCTGGCCCGGCTTGAGGGCGGGTGCCAGGTCCCCATTGCCGGCCACGCAAAGGTCACTGAAAACAGCATTGTCTTGACCGGGCTTGTGGCAGAAGTGGACGGCTCTCTCCTTTTACGAGAAACGATCTCCGGTCCTTTGGAGCAAGGCAAAAAGCTTGGTGTGGAAATGGCCGACCGCCTCCTTGAAAAGGGGGGAAGAGAGATCTTAGAAAAGGTTTACGGCAAAGCTGTTCAGGATCTGAGAATATGAAGGAGGGGAAAGTCTATCTGGTCGGCGCCGGGCCCGGAGATCCGGATCTTATAACCGTTAAGGGCAGGGAGTGTCTCAAGCGGGCTGATATCATCATCTATGACCACCTGGCGTCAGCCACCCTGTTGAAATATGCCAGGCAAGATGCGGAAATCATCTATGTCGGCAAACAGGAGGGTATTCATACCCTTCCTCAAGATGAGATGAACGATCTCATCGTGGAAAAGGCAAAACAAGGCCGCACCGTTGTTCGCCTTAAAGGAGGACACCCCTTTATTTTCGGCAGGGGCGGTGAGGAGGCTGAAGCCCTGGCACTGGCGAAGGTTCTCTTTGAAGTCGTCCCTGGCATAACCTCGGCCATCGCTGCTCCTGCCTATGCGGGCATACCCCTGACACATCGCGGATACTCTGCCAGCGTGGGTATTGTCACGGGTCATGAGGACCCGACAAAAGAGCAATCCACGGTGGATTGGTCCAAGCTCGCCACGGGCGTGGGCACACTGGTCATTTTGATGGGTGTGAAAAACCTGCCTAGTATTACGGAAAAGCTGATCGCAGCCGGCCGAGACCCAAAGACTCCGGTGGCCCTTGTGAGATGGGGCACCACGCCCCAGCAAGTCACGTTGGTGGGCACACTGGAAACTATTGTGGCGCAGGCCGAGGCAGCCGAACTCAAGCCACCCGTAGCTATTGTTGTCGGCGAAGTCGTAAATCTCAGGCACACCCTGAACTGGTTTGAAAAAAGGCCCCTCTTTGGAAAAACCGTGGTGGTCACTAGGACCAGAGAACAGGCAAGCGAACTGGTGGCGCAGCTTTCCGACCTGGGGGCCGAGTGTCTGGAATGCCCCACCATCCGGGTCGTGCCTCCGGAGGACTGGGCACCCCTGGATGCAGTCATCGATCGCCTTGATACGTATGACTGGCTTGTTTTGACTAGTGTAAACGGCGTTGACTTCTTCTTTCACAGGCTCTTTGAAAGAGGCAAGGACGTACGGGCACTCGGAAATGTGCGCACAGCAACCATCGGCCCGGCTACGGCCAAACGGCTACGTGATTTTGGCCTCAATAGCGACATTGTTCCGGAAACCTACCGGGCAGAGTCGATCATAGAAGCCTTCAAGAACGAGCCTATGGATGGGAAAAGAGTGCTGCTGCCCCGTGCCAAAGAGGCCAGGCCTGTTTTGCCGACAGAAGTCCGGAAGATGGGAGCCACGGTTGACGAAATAGCTGCTTACCGGACTGAGCAAGCAGGGGATAATCTGGACCTGCTGATCAGCCGCTTGGAGCAACGCTCCATTGACATTGTGACCTTTACCAGTTCTTCCACGGTGAGAAACTTCAAGGCCCTGCTTCCCGCTGAAAGATTTGAAAGCCTAATCGATGGGGTCACGGTCGCCTGCATTGGCCCCATTACTGCCAATACAGCCGAAGAACTCGGGTTCAGAGTAGATATCGAAGCCCAGGAGTACACTATCCCCGGACTGTGCGAGGCCATCCTCTTGCACTATACTAACTGATGAGATGCGGTACGCGATTATCACAAACCCTGTCTCCGGCAAGATGGGCATCGATCAGAAGCGCGCTGCCCTGGCCGAAGCCGCCTATATCTTGAATGCGCAAATACACGGGCTCGATATCACGACAGTGGGCGAATTCGGTCAATGCGCGCGCGAGCTTGCCACCAGTTGCGATGTCCTGATCGCAGCCGGGGGGGACGGGACCTTTTCCGACATCATCAATTATGTCGATACTGCTGAGACACCAATTGCCTATCTCCCTTTGGGTACCGGAAACGCCATGCGGCACGCTCTACAATACAAAGGAAGTCTGGCTGACATCGCCATTCGCATCAGGGACGGCCAAATACACGAATATGACCTGCTTGAGTGCGACGGCAAGAAGCGTGCGTTCATGGCATCCGTGGGGATGGAAGCAACGACAATCCGGCTGAGGGACCAATGCGTTGCCCGGGGTGGC
>JADFWI010000193.1 GCA_015222985.1 Pseudomonadota bacterium
AGAGTGCTTTGAGTTTTCCTTGCGTTTTCAAGTTTGACTGGGGCGGGGAAGGGGAGGAGGTGTTTTTGCTCGAAACAGAGCAGGCCCTGGAACGGGTCCTTGAAAAGGCCGGACGCATGGAACAGGCTGGCCAGAAGGGCTTTTTGATCCAGGAATACGTTCCTTGTGGCGGACGGAGCCTGCGTGTTGTTATCATTGGAGGCCAGTTGTTCAGCTACTGGCGCCGGCAACAAGATGCTTCTCAATTCCTCACAAACCTGAAGGCCGGAGGGGTCATTGATCATGAGTCCGGCCCGGACCTTCAAGAAGCAGCCAAGGAGGCTGTCAGGGATTTCTGTTCAAAGACCGGGATTAATCTTGCAGGCATTGACCTTATCTTTCCGCATGATGAAAAAGGAGCTACCCCTTTTTTTCTCGAGATCAACTACTTTTTCGGAAGACGGGGATTGGGAGGATCTCTTGAGTATTACGATCTGTTCGATAAGGCAGTGGGGATTTGGCTCAAGAACATCGGGTTAAGGCTGACCCAGCCCTTAAGCCTTTGAACGTCTTGGCACTGGCCGTTTCCCTTTTGCCGGCGCTAGTCTCTTCTTTGATCGGTCCGATGGCCTGGGAGGTCGTGACGCGGACTCTATGCGTCTTTGCCGGAGCGGTTTTGCTCGGTCTTGTTCGTACCAATCATCTTCAGCCCATTTGACTTCTATCTTTTCTCCTATAAACTCCTCGACAGCCTCCAGATAGTATACGTATTTTTCACACGCAAGGCTAATGGCTCTGCCTGTCTTGCCGGCTCGGCCGGTCCGTCCGATCCGGTGGACATAGTCTTCACAGTCCTGAGGGATGTCGTAATTGATGACAATGTCGATATCTTCAACATGGATGCCACGGGATGCAACGTCTGTGGCCACCAAGATCTTAATCTGGCCGGCTTTGAACTGTTGCATGATCTTCAATCTTTTTTTCTGATGAACTGTTCCGGTGATGCCTACGGCGGAAAAGCCATTGCCTTTCAGCTTGCGGGCAAGCATGTCGACATAAGTTCGCGTATTGGCAAAGATCAGGATGCGGTTCCATGTCTCGCGTTTTAGGAGGCCGAGCAAAAGATTTAGCTTTACGTTGTTCCCGACATGGTACAAGACCTGGTCGATCTCTTCCACGGTGATCTTTTCGCGATCTGCAAAGACTTCTTGCGCGTCGTTCATGTGTTCGTAGGCCAACTCCATAACCGCAAATGAGAGGGTGGCAGAAAAAAGCATGGACTGCCTTTTGTTATGACGAGGCAGTCGTCTCAGAATGAAGCGGAGGTCTTTTATAAAGCCCATGTCAAAAAGCCGATCCGCTTCATCAATGACCGCGATACGAACATTTTTGGGGCTGAAGACCTTTTGTTTCATGTAGTCGATTAGACGACCCGGTGTGGCCACGACTATATCAGCTCCTTTGCGAAGAGCCATTTCCTGTTTCACGTAGTCAACGCCACCAAAGACCGGCAACACTGAAAAGCCGGTATGACTTCCCAGTATTTTGGCCTCCTCACAGATTTGAACGGCAAGTTCGCGGGTGGGGGCAATGACCAGTGCGTAGGGGCCAGGACCTTTTGGCACTGGTTGTCTCAAAAGGCGATGGAAGATCGTTATGAGAAACGCGGCTGTCTTACCCGTACCAGTCTGGGCCTGGGCCGCTATGTCCCGCCCTTTGAGGGTAAGAGGCAAGGAAAGGGCCTGAATGGGCGTGCACGACTTGAACCCTGCCGTATCAATGCCCTTTAGGATCTCTTCAGGAAGATCAAATTCAGTAAACGGGACTTCTTTGGTCTCAACAATTGGAGCTGTCATAACATTACCTGAACAACTATAGAGCACGCTCACGTCCTTTGCAAGCTAGTTTCCATCCAGAAATGGCCCTTTTTCCTTGAAACCATGAACACGGCGCGCTAATCTGCGAATGGGCGGCAACTTCTCAAAAAGTCCGGGCAACGCGATTGCCATAAACGCTGGGAGATGCTTCTCCTTTGAATTCTTTTACTATCGACACAGACGAAATTGCCATCAACATAGAGCGGCGGAAGGCCAGAGAGTTAAGGCAGTCCCAGTGGTGGAAGCGCCAACTGGCCCGTGGCCGTTGTTATTACTGCGGCAAATCCTTTCCGTCCCATGCGCTCACCATGGATCACATGGTGCCTCTGGCCCGAGGCGGCAAATCCAAGAAAGGCAATGTGGTCCCTGCGTGCAAGGAGTGTAACAACAAGAAGAAATACTTGCTTCCTGTTGAGTGGGAGGCATATCTGGAGTCTATTACCGAAAATAGTTCCTAATGACGTGGAGTGGGATCGGTGGTGAGTACGGGATAAAGGCGAGGCTGACCTTGCCTTGGCTATTGATTCTTTTGAAGACCTGGTTTGCCTCATATGGGGGAATCTGTTTGCGGGTCTCCCAGTCAGTCATTTGCACCTTCATCATGATTTTGTAAGGGTCATCCACCAGTCCGAGCAGCGTTGCTGTCATATTGGAGATTTTGTCATAGGCGCCCTCCTCACTCAGGTGAAGCTCCTTTTTCATCTGCCTGTGGTATGCCATGATGGCATAATAATCGATAGGTAGCCTGGTCGCTTCGGTCAGACTCTGGGACAGCCACGCCAGAGCATTTTTCGGGTCAGTGACCGACTCGTACATGAAATTCATGGCGACCTCGATCTCGGGGTTCACAGCCTTTGCCGACCGGATCAACTTTCGGGCAAGGTCCAGCAACTTCTGGTTTTTCCAGCATGCCCAGACCCAGAACGTGTCCGAATAACGAGATACGCACCAATGCCCTTCTGCATCCATGAAGACGTTGCCGTAAAGGGCTCGGGGATTGAGCGCCTTGCCGGTTTGTCTTTCAAACAAGCTCACGGCCTTTGAACTGAAATCCTCATACTGATACATGATCAGGTCGTCTTGGATCAGAATGCCATCAACGCCCGAACTAACCACGTCTTTGTAAATGCCTATGAGCTTTTTTTCAACAGACTCATCAAAGATACTCCACATGGCGGTCGGTTCAAGGGCTTGCGTTTCAAAGCTATACGCAAGAGCCCTGGAAGCTTCGGGATCAGGCAGGTGAAGCGGCATCTTGCGGGTCTCCATCCATGCAAAGACCTTGATACCGTGATGGTGCCCGATGGATACGATTTTTGGCAAAACAGGATCTACGACCGGTGCATGTGATGTCTCAAAATAGACCCCCGCTTTTTCCCGAGGCCGGGCAAAATAATGCGCCCTGTCGCCATGGTTTTGAAAGGCGCGTACAATGACGGTATTGACCCCCGCTTTCTTAAGATTCACAAAATTTTTTTCTGTCTCTTGAAAATTTCTCGACTCAAAGACCAAGACCTGTGCCCCCAGAATTCGCCGCGTAGACGGCAGTTCCTTTTTTGCAGGGTAAGTCCTTGCTTCTGCTACTGAGGCCGCAGCGCAGCGGGTGGACATGGTGCGGTCGCCAAAATAGATTTCACGGAGACAAAAACCTGCTGGGACTACCAGCAACACTGCCAGAACATAGAGCCATTTTTTTCGCATCTGAAGCGCCATGAAAGCCACCCTGTGATAATTTATGCAGTCTCTCCCCTACGACGAATCGGTTTCCCATGTCAAGAAGATTATACTATATATGGTATTATTAAGGGGAAGCTTGTTCAATATGTAGGGACGTGATCCTTTTGAGTTGAAATATCGGACCTTGTGTTTTATCAGTGTTCATGAAAATCGGGAGCTTAGTCTTAGACAATCAGCTCATTCTGGCTCCCATGGCCGGAATCACCCAACTCCCTTTTCGACGGTTGGCCAAAGAAGCAGGATGTGCCCTTGTTGTGACTGAAATGGTCAGCTCGAACGGTCTTGTTCACGGTGGGCAGAAGACCTTTGAATTCCTCAAAAGTCATCCTGCAGAGCGCCCCATTTCAGCCCAGATATTTGGGGCAGACCCCGGTGTGATGAAGGAGGCTGGCCAAATTGCCCAGGCCCATGGCGCAGACTTAGTCGACATCAATTTGGGTTGTTCAGTCCGAAAGGTAGTGCGACAGGGAGCCGGAGTGGCCTTGATGCGTGAACCGAGACGGCTTGAGTCGATTTTAAAGGCAGTGCGCAAGGCGGTGAGCTTGCCCCTAACAGTTAAGATCCGTTCGGGTTGGGACCCTTCCGGAGATCAGGCCATGACAGTCTCTCGTATTGCCGAAGACTCCGGGGTGGATGCTGTGGCCATTCATCCCAGGACCGCCGTGCAAGGGTTTGGCGGCAGGGCCGATTGGTCATTGATTGGCCGGATGAAAGATGGTCTCTCCATTCCGGTTATAGGCAATGGTGACATCCGCAAGCCGGAGGACGTGCTAACAATGCTGCGGCAAACCGCTTGCGACGCGGTAATGATCGGCAGAGCCGCCATGGGAAATCCGTGGATCTTTACCCAGGCCCTTGATCTGATTAACGGGCGTCACTCCAAGGGCCCTGATCTATCCGCACGCCTTCGAGTGATATTGCGTTATCTTAAATATGCTGTAGATCATTTTGGAGAAGCACGGGCGGTGCGAATGATGCGAAGCCGTCTTGCCTGGTTTGTCAAGGGTTTGCCAGGGTGCAGCGCTTTTAGAACTGCTATTGTCCG
>JADFWI010000194.1 GCA_015222985.1 Pseudomonadota bacterium
AAGAGGCCAGGTTGAAATCTCTGCCAAAGGCACCGCCGCCGGCAAAAAAAGAGATCGCTCGCAGACCGGAGTCGAAAAAGCAGCAGAAAGTATCTGAAGCTAATAAGCAAAAACCAAAGGCATCTTCAGCAATAGGAGAAACCCCTGTCAAGTCTTTCACCCTGCAGGTAGCGTCTCTAAGGGACTCCGCGGGGGCAAAAAAGCTGGTTTCCGACCTTAAAAGCAAAGGCTACGGCGCTTACGCGGTCACGGCTCGTGTGAACGGAAAAGGGATCTATCACAGGGTCCGCGTAGGCCATTTCAAGGATCTTAATGAGGCCGGGAAGATGGCTGCACGGCTTAGACGCGAGAAGTTTGAGCCGCTTGTTATACGGGAGTAGAAACATAGTAAATGAAGTCGATGTTCAACGGGGATTTTACTGTCATGAAGATTACCAAGGAAGTGATTGCTCATGTGGGAGAGCTTGCCAGACTGCACTTAGATGATGCCGCTGTCGAGCTTTACACCAGGCAATTGGGGGATATCCTGACATATATGGATACCTTGAGTCGGCTAGATACAAAGGGTGTATCCCCCACCTCTCACGCCATCTTCATCAACAATGCCTTTCGGGATGATGAAGTCAAACCCTCCATGTCTGTGGAGCGTGCATTGACCAACGCACCGGAGTCTGAGGATGGGGCCTTTGTTGTCCCGAAGATAATCAAGTAATTCCTATCACGGAAGGCAGGCTCTTGCATGGACCTCTATAGACTGACAATACACGAAGCGAGCAAATTGCTAAAGAGAAGAGAAATCAGCTCCGTTGAGTTGACCTCAGCGGTTTTTGACCGAATCGAGGAAGTCGAGAATAAGATTTCCGCATATCTCACCTTGGTCAAGGATAGGGCCATGGCTGAGGCTGAGACTGCAGACAATGTGATTGGACGTGGCGAGAGCAAACCCCTTACCGGTATCCCTATGGCAATCAAAGATCTTCTTTGCACAGAAGGAATCAGGACTACCTGCGGATCCAAAATATTGGCAGAATTCGTCCCAACCTATAGCAGCACAGTCGTAAAGAAGTTGAAGGACGCTCACGCGGTCATAGTAGGCAAAACCAATCTCGATGAATTCGGCATGGGCTCTTCAAACGAACACTCGGCATTTATGTTAACCCATAATCCGTGGGACCTGACACGAATTCCCGGAGGTTCAAGCGGGGGCTCGGCAGCGGCCGCAGCGGCCGATGAATGCATCGGAGCCGTTGGAACGGATACAGGAGGCTCTATACGACAGCCCTGTTCTCATTGTGGCGTTGTTGGCCTGAAACCGACATACGGCAGAGTGTCTCGTTTCGGACTTGTGGCTTTTGCCTCCTCTCTTGATCAGGTGGGCCCGATTACCAAGGATGTAACTGACTGTGCCCTCCTCATGAATGAGATCTGTGGCTACGACTCCGTGGATTCCACGTCTGTTCCTCACCCGGTTCCTGACTATACCGAAACCCTGCGGTCCGGGCTCAACGGAATTGTGGCCGGGATACCCAAGGAATATCATGTTGAAGGTCTGGATCAAGATGTGTCACAAGCTATTGGCAATGCAATCAAGGCGCTTGAGGGGCTTGGGTTGACCTGCAAAGACGTTTCTCTTCCCCATACAGAGTATGCTGTGGCGACCTACTACCTCATAGCGCCTGCTGAAGCGAGTTCAAACCTGGCTCGCTACGATGGCGTGAAGTACGGGCTTCGAGATGCCGCTTCCGGTGATTTGATGGACATGTATCGAAACACGCGGTCAAAAGGTTTTGGACCGGAAGTGCAAAGACGGATTATTATCGGCACCTATGCCTTGTCAGCAGGCTATTATGAGGCTTACTACGGGAAGGCGTCCCAGGTCCGTACCCTTATTATGCAAGATTTCAAAAAAGCCTTTGAAACCTGCGATGTCTTGCTCACGCCTGTGGCTCCCTCGCCTGCTTTCAAACTCGGAGAAAAACTTGACGATCCCCTGTCGATGTATCTCTCGGACATCTTCACACTGCCTGCCAGCCTGGCTGGAATACCAGGTCTTTCTGTCCCGTGCGGGTTCAGCAGGGAGGGGCTTCCCATCGGGTTGCAGATCCTGGGCAAACACTTCGACGAGGAAAAGCTCATCAGAGTGGCCTACAATCTAGAACAGGCAACGGATCACCACAGCAGAAAACCGAAGCTGTGATTTGCCATTCGCCACTTGTCTTTAGATGTACGGATTTTGGCGCCAGTGGCTTCTAATGACCAGCGACAAATAACTGACAACGGAAAGGAATACACCATGACTATTCAGCCTGAAGGTGAAGATCTGAGAAAGGCAACAAAATGGATATCAGACGAGCGCCTCGATAACCCTGGGGCAAGTCTGACTAATTTGGTTGAACAGGCATGTGCCAAATTTGACCTGTCACCCAAGGATGCCGAATTCCTTCTCCGCTTTTTTGCCAAGAAGGACTAAGGGT
>JADFWI010000195.1 GCA_015222985.1 Pseudomonadota bacterium
GGATGGATGCTGATAAAACAGTATTTATTCCGAAATCGGGAGAGAAAATAACAAGAAAAGATGGCATACTTTTTATCAGTTATGACACTTTGGGGAATTTGGGCAAGCCCAAATATGATGCAGCAGGTCATGAAATTGCGCCTGCTCAATCACGCTTGGATCAGGTTACCGATTGGCTAGGCTCTGATTTTGATGGTGTGATTTGTTTTGACGAATCACATAACATGGCAAATTCTATAGCAATAAGAGGTACCCGAGGGACAAAAGACCCATCGAGAAAAGCAGGGGCTGGGGTTGCCCTACAAAATGCGCTGCCTAATGCGAGGATCGTAACTGCTTCTGCAACAGCGGCCACTGAAGTAGAAAACCTTGCCTATGGTGAAAGACTCGGTTTGTGGGGTGAAGGGACCGCGTTTGCTTCAAAGATGGATTTTATTCAGTCAATCAAGGCTGGCGGGATTGCGGCCATGGAGGTTGTAGCAAATAACCTGAAAAGCAGGGGCAGGATGGTCGCGCGGACACTTGCCTATGAAGTACCTGGAAGACCGGATCAGACTGTTACATATCGAACTTTAGAACACAAAATCACTGCAAACGATACAGAGATTTACAATAAACTGGCAAGTGCTTGGCAGGTAGTCCTTGAAAATATTGATGCTGCTATTGAAGAAACTGGCGGGGGTTCTACGGCAAGAAAGAACGCCTTGGGCCGGTTTTGGGGAGCTCACCAACTATTTTTTAATCAAATCTTAACCTCATTGCCGGTACCATCTCTTATAAAAGACATGGAGGCACAACTTAAAGCAGGTAATTCTTGTGTTGTCCAACTGGTTAATACAAATGAAGCCCTTATGGATAGGAAGCTGGCACAAGCTGAAGAAGAGGGCCTTGCCCTTGAGGACATTGATCTTACTCCAAGAGATATGTTGATCCAGTATCTCAATAAGTCTTTTCCTGTCAATGCGTGGGAAGATTATTGGGATGCAGAGACAAACTCAGCACAGAAAAGACTGGTAAGAGATTCAGCAGGAGAAATAGTCCAAGATCCTCTCGCGGTAGCCAGACGAGAAAATTTAATAAAATCTGTGGCTGGTCTTCCTGTTCCTGAAACGATTATAGAGCGCATTATAAATCATTTTGGCTCAGATAATGTTGCTGAGATGACAGGAAGAAAGAGACGACTGGTTAGACAGTCAGATGGATCGGTTAAATTGCAAAGACTTACACCTGCATCGAAGAAAAAAGACGTTCAGTCCTACATGGATGCCAAGAAACGTATTCTTCTTTTTTCTAATGCTGGCGGTACAGGGGTTGGATATCATTCTGATCTTAGTGTCATAAATCAACAGAAACGAGCACATTATCTTGCTCAACCTGGGTGGATAGCACCCAAAGCTATTCAAGGGCTTGGCCGGTCGCACAGAACACACCAGCGAATTGCCCCCGAAGATATTCTTGTAACTACCAATATAGCTGCACATAAAAGGTTTTTCTCCTCGATAGCCAGGCGTCTTGATCAAGTAGGTGCCCTTACTAAGGGTGAACGCAAGACAGCTAGTCAAGGGTTATTCTCTGCGGAGATGAATCTTGAGAATGAATATGCGGACTTGGCGCTCCGTGTATTATTCAATGATCTACAAGGCGGCACAATTACTCTGGCGGAGGGTTTAGGCCCAAGAGAAGTATTCAAACAAATGGGGTTCGGAGACATTGACGATTATGAAGGTGACGCCTTTCGTGCTCAGAACATGACTATGACAAAGTTCCTAAATCGTCTGCTTTCGATGGAAATTGATGCTCAGAATATATTGTTTGAAGCTTTTATCCAGCGTCTTGAAGCTCAAATCCAGTATGCCGTTGACCAGGGAACTTATGAAACCGGTATTGAAACATTACGTGCGGACAAGATTAAAAAGGTGTCTGAACAAGATATTGATATGCCTGTTGGTAAAGCAAAATATACCGAGCTTGAATTAACCTATCCAACAAAGCTTACAAAATATGAAGACTTGCCGGTTTCCGTGCGTTCACGTTTTCTCCGTAATAAGAGAAGTGGAAAATTTTATTTTTTTAGACCTGGAGTAGATGTTACTGAGCCAAGTGGTACTATCAGGCGTCGAGTAGTCCGGCTATCTCCTACTGCTACGGTTCCTACATACATGAATATGTCGGACGTGTCAGAGGAAAAGCATGAAGAGATTGCCAAGGGCACAAAGGCATTATGGAACGCTGCACAAAAAGACGCACCCAAAACTTATACAACTCACATACACGTAGTATCCGGTACACTGCTTCCCATCTGGGACCGCTTGCCAAGTGAAGTTCCAAAAGTTGTTCGTGTAAAGACAGATGAAGGAGAAATTTTGCTGGGAAGAACAATTCCGTCCAGCAAATTAGACCAAACAAAAAGGGCTCTCAGGTTAGGCGTTGAGAGACCTACTGAAGTAACCAGCGGCCAAGCCCTCAACGCTTTACTGGAAAATGATGCCACTTTGATTTTAGCAAATAACTGGACAATAAAAACCAGGACGGTAAGCGGTGATGATCGGATAGAGATTGCAGGACCTGCCGGCGCCGACATTGATTTGCTCGAAGGCTTTGGGGCTTTTACTGAGATTATTGGATATAAAGCCAGGGTGTTTGTCCCACTGGACAGGGCAGAGGAAATAATAAAACGCATAATCAAAAACAAGCCAGTGGTGGAGATTCAGGGACGACGGGGAGAGGCTGTTTCCATTGTAGATCGTCTTCTTGATAATGAAAAGGGGTCCTCTGAGTTCATTAATGATTTGTCTCGTCTTGGTGTGGATGTAATGAGACGAGGACATACAAAGTTCAAAGATTTTTCTGCTGAGAC
>JADFWI010000196.1 GCA_015222985.1 Pseudomonadota bacterium
AGTTCTTCTGTTTCATCCGCGCAGCGCAGGCGCTTGCGCCGCGTGTTTTCCCATTCAACATTCGATGTTGGACGTTCGATGTTCGATGTTCATTTTTTTGTAACCGTGAACGGTTGCCTAAACTTTAACGATACTCTTCTTGAGTTCCTCTACAAGCCTGTAGGGAATGCGCAGATTTCCTTTTCCAATCCCAAGCTGAACACCTGGCTTTGCCGTGCCATGAAAATCCGTCCCCCCTGTGAGCAACAGGCCGTGGCGGAGCGCAAGCCTCTCGTAGCGGTTCTTGTGTTCGGGGGTGTGATCAGAATTGTAGACTTCCACTCCTTTTAGTCCGGCTTGCTTCAAGTCAACCAAAATACTCTCCAATTCCGTCTCATTTTTTGCATTGAGCGTGAAAGGGTGGGCCAGCACGGGAACTCCTCCTGCCCGCAAAATCATCTGGATAGCTTCAGCAGGCAAAAGCCGATACCTGGAAACATATGCAGCCCCCCCTTTTCTTAAGAGTTTCTTAAAGGCCTCATCAACACTCTGAACAACCCCTTTGTGAACCAATACTTGAGCAATGTGGGGCCTTCCAACCTGTCCCCCGCCCGAAACCTCAATGACCTCATCATATCGTATGTCCACTCCCAGTTCCTGGAGCTTTGCAACGATCTTGAGGTTTCTCTTCGCCCGTGCATCTTGCACGGTTTCAAGAGTTCGCCTCAAGTCCGAATCGTCTACCCGAATAAGATAACCCAGAATATGCATGGTGCCACGGGGAAAATCGGCGCTGATTTCAATGCCGGAAAGAATTTCGATAGAATGGGAGTGGGAGAAGCTTAACGCCTCGGCCGAACCGTCAACAGTATCATGGTCTGTAATGGCTACAGCCCTGAGGCCGATCTTCCGGGCTGCTTCAATGATCTCCAGAGGTGAAAACGAACCGTCAGAAGCAGTCGAGTGGATGTGAAGGTCAATACAACCGGAGTTTTGGAAGGCTATATCCATGGGAGGAGAGTGGCAGTCTTCTATACCCCGAGAGCGTTTTCCCTTGCCTCTTCTTCGGTTTTGCACTCAATACACTGACCGGTAACTGGTCGAGCCTTCAAACGTTTGAGGGTTATTTCCCCGCCACAGGTCTCGCAAATTCCATAAGTGCCGTTGTCGATTCGCTCAAGGGCCTGCCTTATCTTGGCGATGAGCTTCCGCTCTCTGTCTCGTATGCGAAGGGTGAAGTTGCGGTCCGATTCCAAGGCTGCGCGATCAGTCGGATCAGGGAAGGTAGGCTTCTCATCCGTCATACCGGATACAGTGCCACTTGCCTCGGCCAGCAAGGTTTGCAAACGTTCGGTCAAATGCTTCTTGAAATATTCCTGGTCCTTTTTTTTCATCCCAATACCTGCTTAACAAGTATACGCCATGGAGAGAAAAAATGCATTGCATTCAGCATCCCAGTTGGGTATTTTGAATAAATAAGGGAATTCATTGAATGAATGCTATTTAAATAATAAAAAATAGCACAACACGGTGATCTTGTAAAGACAAAAGTTGACCCAGCGCCGTGACATCAAGCCAAGCCATACTGATCGGCAAGAATGCGCCTGACATAATATTCTAATGGCTATACACAAAGGCTATACGGCCAAGAGAAGATTCTGGATCTGTCTCTTGGCCCTGGGAGCTTCATCTATCTCCGTTCAGCTTGTGATGATCCGCGAGGTCATGTCCAGCTTTTGCGGTAATGAATTAGTCATAGGGCTGGTCCTTGGTGTATGGCTTCTCTTTACAGGGCTTGGCAGTGCCCTTGGCATACCGCTGGCAAAAAGGAGAAGGCCGGAAAGAACGCTTTTTTGCGGTCATGTCCTCATAGCGATTATACCCTTTGTCCAGGTTGCGGCTATTAGAGCCCTTCCTCTTCTTTGGGTCCGGGGTGAAATGCTCGGTTTGACCTCGGCCATTTTCTCGAGCGCCTCAATCCTCGTGCCTTATTGTCTTGTAGGAGGTGCGATGATACCCGTAGCAGGGGCTCTCCTTCAAGGCAAGGAAACCACAAGCAAGGTATATATTGCCGACACCATTGGTGATATTGCCGGCGGGCTCATATTTAGCCTCGTCTTTGTTTATACCTTTTCCCACTGGGACAGCCTGGTTTGCCTTGGGTTGCTGAATCTCCTTGCCGCAGCCGTGATGACCTCATATGCGGGAATTCCCGTCTTGGTTGTGCTGGGGTTAGGCGTGCTGACAGCCAGGCCCCTTCATATGTCCACTCTTTCCTGGCGTTTTCCCGGTCAAGAGATCATCGTGCATAAGAATACGCCCTTTGCGCAGCTCACGATTTCTAAAACCGGTCAGCAGATCAATGTCCTCCAAGACGCCATCCCCCTGTTCTCAACAGGGAATCTTGACATGGAGGCCGTGGCCCATCTTCCGCTCTGCCAGGTTGAGCGAAAATCCAATATTCTTTTGATTGCCGGGGGCGTCTTTGGAACCATTGAAGAAATTGCCAAGCATAAACCAAAGCGTATAGATTATGTCGAACTCGATCCTGCCATCCTTGACCTGGACAGGCTTATTGGCCAAAGCCTTTCCCATCCCTTTGTCCACGTCCATGTTGGTGACGGCCGCCTCTTTGTGAAAAAGACGGGCACCAAATATGATGCTATCATTATCGACCTCCCGGACCCGGAAAATGCGCAACTCAACCGCTTCTACAGCCAGGAGTTTTTTCGTGAGGCAAAATCGATCCTAACTCCGGAAGGAGTCCTTTCCTTTACGCTTATAGGCGCTGAAAACTACCTTGAAGAAAAGGGGATGGCCGTCAACCGATCCGTTTACGCGGCCCTGAAAAGCGTTTTCAGGCATCTGCTCGTCTTTCCTGGAATTACCCATTACTATCTGGCCTCTGATGCTCCTTTAACGACCAATATCGCAGACGTACTGGCCAAACGCAAGATCATCACCAGACGCCTGGTGGACTATGAACTCCCGACTATGGCGGACCCGCACCGCATAGATCTTCTCAGTCAACTTCTGAGCGAACAAGAGGTCTCACCCAACAGGGACCTGTCCCCGGCCGCCTTTGGGCACCTTCTGGATATGTGGCTCAAAAAATCCGGGAGCCCCAAGACTCTTCTTTACATCATGTTTGTATTGATCTTGGTATTTGCGGCCCTTTCATGCCGCAGGAACGTAATCGGTTTTACGATCATGACCTCAGGATACGCAGGCATGGCCTTTGAATTGTGCCTTCTCCTCCTCTTTCAGGTCATATACGGCTATGTATATTTGCGGATCTGCATATTTATCACCCTCTTTATGATAGGATCTGCACTGGGGGCCTTTATATCCGGCAGGATAAGAAGGAGTAACTCCTGGCAGATCCTTGTCACAGACTCCGGCCTTGTTCTGTTGGCGGCGCTGGCCTGCATTGCGGTTGCGGGTGGAATTGGCGGAAAAAGCCAGGCCTCTTTGTTTGCCATGCAGTACGTAGTGATTCCGTCTCTGATCTTTTGCGTGGCCTTTGCGGCCGGGTGTCAGTTCTCGGCTGCCTCCCGCTTGGCCCATGGGAGCGAGGCAGAAATCACGGGACGCCTCTATGTGGCAGATCTTGCGGGTGCTGCCTGCGGTACTATATTGACAGGACTGCTGTTTCTTCCTAAGATTGGAATTATTGGCGTATTGATCTCGGTCCTTGTGCTTAAGAGCCTGAGCTTTGGTCTCAATATTGTGTCGCGAAGGTCTTAGAAACTATTTTCAAACGAATGCCCATGGAAACATCCCGCAGGGATTTCATAAAGACCACATTTTGCGCAACCTGTGGCGCTTTGCTGCTTCCGTGGCATTTTGCATGGGCCAAAGAGGACTTCTCTCCCACAGACCCACATGTAAAGGAGGCCTATTTTTACAGTCAACTCGATAATGGCAAGGTACGGTGTGGCACCTGTCCCCACGAATGCGTGGTCCTTCCCGGCAACCGGGGAAGGTGTCTGACCAAGGTGAACATAGCGGGGAAACTCTATACCATTTCTTATGCAAACCCTTGCGTTGTTCATGTTGACCCTGTGGAGAAGAAGCCGCTGCTGCATTTTCATCCCGGAAGCAAGGCCTTTTCTCTTGCAGTAGCAGGATGCAACTTCCACTGCCTGAACTGCCAGAACTGGGAGATATCTCAAACAAGCCCGGACAAGACGCGCAATCAGAATATATCTCCGGACGAAGTCGTGTTGATGGCTTCGGGTTACGGGTGCAAAAGCATTGCTTATACTTATTCTGAGGCCACGACGTTTTACGAATACATGGTCGACATATCGGCCAAGGCGAAAAAGGTGGGGATTAAGAATATCTGGGTAAGCAATGCATACATTAGTCAAGCCGCCCTGAACAGGCTATGTGATGTGATAGATGCGGCCAGTGTGAATCTCAAGAGTTTTTCAGACAAGATCTATTGGGACTTAACCGGCGGGCATCTTGAGCCTGTCCTTGAAACCTTCAAGACCCTTCACCGGCGCGGGGTTTGGATGGAGATTATCAATCTGGTCATTCCCACTTACACAGACGATCTGGAAATGACAAAAAAAATGTGCGGCTGGATTCTGGATAACCTTGGGTCTGAATATCCCCTTCATTTTTCCAGATTCTTTCCCCAGTACAAGCTTATCCGTCTCCCGCCCACGCCGGTCGAGGTCTTGGAAAAGGCCAGGGAGATAGCTTTGAAAGAAGGGCTCAATCACGTTTACATCGGCAATGTGCCTGGTGGGTGTGATAAAACCATATGTCCGAACTGCAGGCGTACTGTGGTTCAAAGAAGGGGTTACACGGTTGTAGCAAACCTGATAGACAAGGGAAAATGCAAGTTTTGTGGAACCCCCATTAGCGGCACGTGGGATTGACAATGATGATAATGAAAAGACTCGGACTCATCGCTCTTATCCTGGCATTGGCAATCGGTTGGACGTGGAAATCCTTGTGCGCCTCTGACGAAACCGGCACAACAGTGCGACCACCGGCTGTGGCCGGCCTATTCTATCCTAAAAAGCACGATGAGCTTGGACAGACAGTCCGAAGCCTCTTGAAAGATGCCTCCGGCATTAAGGTTCCGGGAAAAATCCGAGGACTGGTTGTTCCCCATGCGGGATATATCTATTCAGGTATTGTGGCTGCTGCGGGATACACACAGATAGACCCGGCTACAAAGACGGTTATACTTCTTGGCCCCAGCCACCGGGCCCCTTTGAGGGATGCATCCATTCCTAACGTGAAGGCTTACCAAACACCACTGGGACAAGTCCCCCTGGCAAAGCTTGCTTTCACCCTCCGAAAATTGCCGCTCTTTGAATATGTCCCTCAAGCTCACGAAAGGGAACATTCCCTCGAGGTTCAACTCCCCTTCCTGCAAGTGATGCTGGGGGATTTTGAAATCGTTCCTATCCTGACAAACAGCTCAGACCCGGAGGCCCTCGCTAGCGCGCTCGTCCGGCATATTGATGAAGATACTCTGGTTGTGGCCAGTTCGGATCTTTCCCACTTCTATTCTTACGACACGGCTGTTACCCTGGACCGAATCTGCACTGACGCCATCACCGGCTCCATATTTTCCGACATGGCTCTGTGCGAGGCCTGTGGCAAGCAGGCTGTTTTGACTCTCATGCATATTGCCAAGATTAAAGGCTGGGGTGGCATATTTATTGATTACAAGAATTCCGGCGACACCGCAGGAGACAGAAACCGTGTGGTCGGTTATGCGAGCATCGCCTTTGTAGACAGAAAGGAGGGGTCAACAAAAATGAAAGGGAACCTGTCTGCCCAGGACAGAAAGGCCCTCCTGAGGCTTGCCCGTTCTGCCATTGAGGCAAAGCTTGTAAGAGGCGCCAAGGTGGAAAGACCAGGGTTGTCTTCTCCAGCATTGACAGAAGAGAGAGGCTGCTTTGTTACACTGCACAAACACGGCCAACTTCGAGGATGCATAGGCACCATTGAGCCTGTCTCATCCCTCGTGGAATGCGTGGAAGAAAACGCTCAAAGCGCTGCCTTTCGAGATCCGAGATTTCCCTCCTTGAAGGCAGACGAACTCTCTGAGATAGACATTGAGGTCAGTGTCTTGACTGTACCGGAAAAACTCAGCTTCAAGGATGGAGAGGACCTTAAGAGTCAACTTGAGCCCCTCGTTCACGGTGTCATTCTCTCGAGGGGCCATAACAGATCGACCTTTCTTCCCCAGGTCTGGAAGCAGCTTCCGGACAAAGAGCAGTTTCTTGAGCATCTCTGTCTTAAAGGCGACATGTCCTCAAAGGCATGGCAAGACCCGAAAACAAAGGTAAAAGTGTATCAGGCTGAGGTCTTCGGGGAAGAGGATTTCGAATAGTTTCAAGAAAGGAGCATCTAGTGTCGGGCGAACGAGCTTCTGAAATATTGACACATTTTGGAGAAATACTCAGACACGACATGACCATATTCTTGCAGCGAAGAGCTGAAACTGAAGACATCAAGCATCCGCTAAAGGTTGTTGGATGGATAGCCGGCAAATTCTTCCTGACAACCTGTCCCTACGAAAACGGTATTCGACTCAAACTCGAAAGCGGGGCGACATATAACGTAATCTATATTAGCGGAGGAAGGGTTTACGGTTTCACAGCACATCTTTTCAGGGAAATCCAGACCATGGTTCCTTTACTCCTGTTCGGTTACCCGGATGTGGTGGAAAGCGTCGAACTCCGCAAGGAACCTCGCTACACAACCTTTTTTGCGGCCGATCTCGGGTCTGAAAGCAGTGAGATTCTGGAGTTATTCAAGGGTACTATCATAAATCTCAGCAAGTCGGGCTGCCTGATCAAGCTAAAGCAAGTAACCGCGTGGAATGTGGGTGAAGAGGTGAATATGTCCTTTGATATGCCAACAGATAACCTACAATATGATATTCTATGTATTATACGTTGCATCAAACGGTCGAAAGACAACGAGACACTTGGCTTGGAGTTCCTGAATGCGCCGGAAGAATTCAGAAATCAGGTTGATGTGGTGGCTTCAGTTGCTGAAGAAGCCTTATGATCAGAAACACACGAAAAGGTAACCGTTCACGGTTACAAAAAAATGAACATCCAACATCGAACGTCCAACATCGAATGTTGAATGGGAAAACACGCGGCGCAAGCGCCTGCGCTGCGCGGATGAAACAGAAGAACT
>JADFWI010000197.1 GCA_015222985.1 Pseudomonadota bacterium
TAGCTCCTTGGACGTATTGAATGGGGTCATCTTGTCAAAGATTTTGTAACCTATCAGCATGAATAGCAAAGTCAAAATCGCGCCGACTGTTGCGTAACCGAAGTTTAACAGTGTGATGGAAAGTTCCATTATCTCAACACCCCCTTGATTTCATCGATCTTCTTGATGTAGCCAATTGTCTCAGCGCTTCGTCCACCTGTGACCTTGTCCAGAGTGAGTTCTATGGATTCCCACAGGTTGGCATCAAGCCCTTCTTTGTTTGCAATTTTTTGTGCTTTAAGAATGTTCCCTTTGCCGGCATTGTAAGAACCCAACATGAAATTGATCCGGTCTTCAAATGGACGTTCAGCCTTCCATGTGTTCCATATCACCCTGTCATAATAGATACCTGCAGCTATGTTCCAACGTGGCTGTTCTCTGGTTCCTTTAATACTGGGGTTTTTCCTGGCTATTTCTTTGAAGGTCTTTGGCATAATTTGCATAAGGCCCAAGGCCCCCACTCTTGACTTGGCTTTTGCTTTCAATCTAGATTCGGCTATAGCTTGAGCCTTGAAGTGACGCCAGTCGAAATTGGGACCGAAATATCTTTTTGAATACTTTGAAAAGTACGTGTCATATTTTACCACCCCGTTATAACGTTCAAAGGCTTGAGATTGGCAGGGTATGAGAAGCAACACAATTGCCAGGATTTTTTTCATCACCATCATCAACTTGCCTATTTGTTGATTGCTCCTTTGCGAAAGCGTTTGGTGGCAGGACGCTGCCGCAACAACACATAGGTGGCCCCAGCTCCTCCGTCGCAGGCCCTCGCACTTGAAAATGCTACGACCCATTTTCGCCAGGGACCGGACGTAAGCCATTCCTTGACCTTGGTCTTAAGGACTGGTTCTGCGCGTGAAGATAGACCACGGCCGTGTATGATCAGCACAGCCCTTCTTCCGAAGAGAACGGCCTCTTTGAGAAACTGCTCAAATGCCTCATGGGCGTCCTCAACAACGAGCCCGTGCAGATCAAGGTGGCTCTGGATCGAAAAATCGCCCCGATGCAAACGTGTGGCGACTTCAGGATTCACCCCGTACCCCAATCCTTCCATGTACTCCGGTGTGTCGGAGATAGTAAACCCGGCCCCGTGCCTCACCAGTTCCTCCAACCGGGCCAAGTCATCAGCCTCCGGATCAAGCTCAAGCACCCTCGTCGGGCGTACTTCGCCTTGCTCAAATGAGGTATACTCCCTCGCAATAGGCTCAACGTCTGCCATAGCCTCCTCGAAAAGCCTTTCTTGATTACTGCTATCCGGCTTTCTCTCTTCAATCACGTCCGGAGCAGGCTTTTCTTTGTGGGGGGTTGCCAACGGAAATGACTGCTTCTCAAGGAGGTCCTTGAGGTTTTCAAAAGGCTTGAAAGTTTCAGAAGATTTGGAGGATTTCATGGATACGCTTGTAACCGTTCACAGGTTCAGAGTTCGTCCCGCTAAATAGCAGGGTTCCCTTCGGGACACGAAGTGTAGTTTTCAAGCCGTCAGGCGCAACCTTGCGCCAAATTTAACAGGGTAAACTCTGAACCTGTGAACGCCTACTTTTCATTCATGCATTCTTGGTAATTCCAAACACGAAATCCGTGGTGTTTTCAAGGCGTCAGCCGCAAACCCGTGATAGATGCCGGCCATTTCTTGACACGATACCGCAAAGATGCTAGTAAAATCAACATGAATGCCGGTTCTAAACAGGAGGCACGAAATGAAAGTGACTTGCGATACATGCGAGTGCGACATGACGATGACTTCTTCTTACAGGTACTTTTGCCCGGAATGTAAGTATGAAATCGAGATGGCGCACATTCAAGAGGTAAACAAGAAACATTGGGACGAGCACAAAAAAAACATAGAGTGGGTAAAAGTCAAGGGCGAGGAGATTATTATTGTGGAATAGTTTTTCCTTTGAGCTTTTGGCTCGTGTCCATCCAGAAATGAATTTCCAAATGACGGGCACTAGCTAGGCCTATCGTACTTCATAGGCCAAAGAACGGAGCTTCTCATAACCGACAAGCTCGTCTCTGAGCATTGATCCCTCCTTGATGTCCACCCGGAATCCTTGCTCCACAGCCATCACCACAGTCTCCTTGACTTGCTTCCAACGTGGTCTTTTCCCAGTTTCCTGTTCCACGGATGTCATTGGCTCTACTACCTTGTCCTTTATCTCTGGCGGGATCCATAGCACGCGAAAGAAATCTCGTGTCTCCATGGGCCCCAGGAAGACCACTGCATTGATCAGCGCAATGGGTCCCACCTCGGAGATGACAAAAGTGGCGATCTTGTCACCCCGCACCCGAATGCTCCCTCGGTGTTTGTACCAGGCTTGCTTAACCCCAAAGTCCTCCATGATTTTCAACAGGACATGACCCATCTTCTCATAAGCCCCGTCCACGTCCTTGATAAGACCCCCTTGAAGGACTAGTTGCAAGAAGGCCGTCTTTTCCGGGCCGGCAAATACCAGGTTGCGCTCTCCGGTCAGTATAACCTGCTCCAGGGCCGGCAACTCTGGTCGGATCTCATTGATCATGGGCGCAAAGTTGGTTAAGGCAATTAGGACCCTGGCGCCGGAGTCTTCAAGAATACGCTGGATTTCTCCGCCCTTGTACAGGGTGTTAAACGGCACGGTGATGGCGCCGAGCTTCAGGGCGCCGACAAAGGCGTAAACAAACTCCGGGATGTTCGGTAGCATTATGGCGACCCTGTCTCCTTTTCCCACGCCCAGCCTTTGGAGTCCATTTGCCACCCGATTGGCTCGGAGGTTCAGTTCTTTATAGGTAAGAGCTTTCCCATCAAAGTGAAGTGCCACTGAGTGCGGAAAAGATGATGCCCATTTTTCAATCGACTGAACCAGTCCCGGTCTTTTTTTGTTCGATTCTGCGTTCATCCTTGTAATTGTCTTGGAGTTCCTTTTTCAAGACTTTTCCCGTCACACTCATGGGAAGGGTCTCCATAAAAGAGATCTTGTCCGGCACCTTGAAATCTGACAAGGACCGCTTACAGTGTTTGATAAGTTCCTTTGCCGAAACATCTTTCCTGGTGGTAACAAAGGCGACAATTTCCTCCCGTTCCCCCTTTTTTCTCCCGATAACTGCCGCCTCCTTTACCCCGGGATGCCCCTGGAGGACTTCCTCTACCTCTCTGGGCGAGATGTTCAGCCCTCCCTTGATGATGATCTCTTTCTTGCGATCTGTGACAAAAAAGTAGCCATGCTCGTCCTGATATCCCATGTCACCGGTGAGAAACCACTTGTCCTTGAAGGCCTCCTCAGTCTCTTGAGGAAGATTGTAATATCCTTTGGTGACGCCTTTTCCCCGGACAGCAATCTCTCCCACCTCTCCTGACGGAAGCTCCCTGCCATCATCATCGATGATCCTCATTTCAAATCCGGCAAGGGGGACTCCGATAGAACCTGCCTTGGAAGCGCCATCCGGCGGGTTGAGACAGCAGGCCGCTACGGTTTCGGTCAGGCCGTACCCTTCAAGGATCCGGGACCCTGAAGACCGCTCAAAGGCTTCAATCATCTCCCCAGGTAATGGAGCAGCGCCTGAAACGCACAACCGGATGCTCTCGGGCAGATGCAGCTTTTTTCTCTCCAGCAGCATTAAGAGGTGAACAAACATGGTGGGAATGGCGATCACCAGGGTTGGATGGCTCTCCATAATTGTCTTGAGCAGGCCGCCAGGACTGTACTGGGGAACAAGCACGACGCTTGCCCCGTGAACCAACCCCAAATGGAGGACATTTGAAAGCCCGAAGACATGAAAAAAAGGGAGAACCGCCATAATCTTGTCCTTAGGGGTCACTTCCAGCGCTTGTTCCGTGGCTTGCTGCTGGGACACAAAATTCTCGACCGTCAGCTTTACCCCTTTTGGTCGGCCCGTGGTACCCGAAGTGTAAAGGATACAGGCCAGGTCTTCGGGCGCCGTCGGGACTGAGGCAAATTCATCGCTTTCACCCAGCATCATCTCTTCAAGGCTGATTGTTTCTGCCGGTCGCAGGCTCGCCCCACCCGCCCTGGGCTGGCAGGCCACATCCACATCATGTTCGGATGCTGCCTCGCGGTCAACGGCAACATCCGCCCCTGCCAATATGCCGTTTTTTGATACCCCCTGAAGGATCACAGTGCCTGCAGCCACGTCCGAAGAAAACTGGCGCAGTCCTGCGATCCTGCCTTGTAAGACGGCCGCGGGCAAGGCCATGACGTCAGCTATATCCCCATCGGGCTTAAAGATAAGCCGCCACGGCTCCTTATGCTCTTCTTGAGAAATAGTCTTCCGCTTCATCAAAGGATACCCGGGGCACCATGCCACTAGATGGATTTGTCAGACAGCTGATCAGCACAAAGAGGACTTCTTAACATGTCTATATTACATACTTTCTGAAGCGTCATCCTGTCAAGTCATAAGATTACGGTAACGTCAAAGTCGGTGCTAAATTGCTAATATTGGACGGTTATGGGAGTCTCAAAATCCGAAATCCGAATATCAAATGACAAAAACATTTCAGGAGCTTATGCGGTATCTGTAGGGCTTCACCATGTTTTGAATTTTGTGTTTTGGTCATTCGTATTTGTTTCGGATTTGCGGCTGACGCCTTGAA
>JADFWI010000198.1 GCA_015222985.1 Pseudomonadota bacterium
CTACTCCAACCAGTCCAGGTGAACCTGAACCAGATAACCAGACGGCTGCGAGAAAATGCTTCCGTATGAGACGCTAACTAGCGGCACCTACGTATCCCTGAGCGAGAAGGCAGTTAAATGTTTAGTAGACATATCCGCACAATTTCATGGAAGCAATAATGGTGATTTATCTTGCACACCCCGAGAGATGAACAAACTTGGATGGAATTCTTATCGTCAGTTCGATGCTGCAAAAATAAATGACTTAATAAAGGTTTTTTATTGCATTAACACGGCAAGGTGGGAAAAATAGATGCAACCTTTATGCAATCACGCAGGTGCGATGCTGACCATGATTGCTGAAACCATGATGCCGGAAGCCTATTCCAGGGGTGGCCAGGTGGTTGGTATGTCGACCTTGACGGGGTTTCTCGTTGCGATTTTTTTCAAGACGCTAGAATAGAATCATTTTCCGGAATATAATAATTCAAAACAGTTAGGTCTGATGGTGAGATATGAAAAATTTTAGAATTTCAATACTGGCTTTGATAATCCTTCTATTTACAGTGTTCACGGTAGATGCGGGAGAGGTAGGTACGAGAGCTATTTTCGAGGTCGAAGTCATCAAAGGTGACAATGTTAAAAAAAGCACTGAGATATTCAGCGTTAATGGTACCAGGGCCAGGATCGATTTTCCTGACGCAGAAAAGAAGATAACAGATCAAACACCTTATATCATGACAGTTGATGGCGGTGAAAGCTGGGTTATGGGCAACAAAGCTAAGGACAGGTTCTACTGCTCAGAAATGCAAACAGAGGAATTCTTCAAGAACCTTGGGGCTCAGTTTACGAATGCGATCGAATTTTTTAATGTGAAAGCACAAAATCCGACGATCAAGAAGATACTCGAAGAGCCCGGCCCTGAGATACTGGGATACAAAACGACTCATGTACAGCTCGAAACTAATGCGAAGGCATATGCCTGGTTTCTCTTCTTAAAATTTGAATACTCGGTGAAAATTATCCATGATATATGGTACGCGACAGACGTAGAAATTCACCCGATCAAGAGGAAATGGATAAATGCTATAACGCAATCGAGTAATGACATAATCGACTCGATGTTCACTGATTTTACATCGAATATGCCGGGGCCCATCTTGAAAAAAGAAGCCGTTATTGATATTACCAATGCAAGAAAAAATGAAACCAAAACGCAAAAGGTACGTACGGTAGTTACAGAGCTTAAAAAATTAACGACAGCCGAACTCGATGAGATATTCAAGATGCCTGAATGTGAAGCGATGGATGATGATGAGGTTCAGGAAAAAGCCAAGTTCTTATTTTATACCGGTAAGTTAGCGCTCTGATAAATAAGCAGTGCCAGACTTTTTTAGAATAAAGCGTAATCAGTCGAATATGTGCCCACCACTTTCAAACCGCCGATAGCGGCGTTATTTCCAGGGGCATTGGTCAGGATCGCTGTAATGGGCTCTCCAGCAAGCGTTTCCTCTTTAACATCCTCGGCGACGAGATTTTTCAGTATGGCCTTCTGCTCCATGGATGCCGGCGCATCAATGCGCGCATAAACAGGCGCACCGAATTTTTCCGTCAGCGCCACCAGCCCGACCATAGCATAGGGCGAGGAAGGATCCATCCGGATCTTACCGTCCCTATCCACGTGCATAAAGGAAAAGGTCGAGTCAAAATGGTCGTGAAAAACCTCCATGTTGAGACCGTAACGCTTTTTGAATACTCATACGCAGGAGTCCATTTCATTTACGAGTTATTGATCACTTGCAGCGTTTGCCTGGCGATCTCATATTCCTCATCAGTGGGTATGACAAGGAGGCTGGCCCGGCTGTCAGGCGCCTGGATCTCCAGGATCTCCTGTTGGCGAATATTGTTTTTATCCTCATCAAGACTGAGACCCAGCCATTCCAGACCCTGACAGCTCAGTTGCCGGACAATCGCTGAATTTTCACCAATGCCGCCAGTAAACACAATACAGTCCACCCCACCAAGGGCCGCAATATAGGCGCCGATGTATTTTTTGAGCCGGTAACAGAACATGGCAAGGGCGAGCCTGGACTGCTTATCTCCCTGCCCGGCCGCCTCGCTGATAGTACGCATGTCATTCTCGCCGCAGATCCCCTTCAGTCCACTTTCCTTGTTGAGTAGCGTATCGAGGGCATCCATGTCGAGGTCATTCTCCCTGCCAAGGTAGAAGAGGATGGCCGGATCAAGATCACCACTGCGGGTACCCATTACCAACCCTTCAAGGGGAGTCAGTCCCATGGATGTATCAATACACTTTCCGTTTCTGATGGCTGCTGCACTGGCGCCGTTACCAAGATGGAGGGTGATAATGTGCAAATCCTCCAAAGGTCTATCAAGATAGAGTGCGGCCTGTTGTGCCACATAACTGTGAGATGTACCGTGAAAACCGTAACGCCTTATTTTCTGCTCCTCATACAAGGCATAGGGAAGAGCATAGAGATAAGCGTGTTCGGGAATGGACTGATGAAAGGCGGTATCAAAAACTGCCACCTGGGGTATATTGGCAACATGTTCCATGGCTACCCGGATGCCCATCAGGTTAGCTGGATTATGCAGGGGTGCCAGGGGGATCAGTGCTTCAATGGCTACAATGACAGTCTCATCAATACGAACCGGCTGGTGAAAAGCCTCACCACCATGAACAACACGGTGCCCTACACCCACCAGCTCGCTTGTATCTACAAGTACCCCGCTTTCCCGCAGCATATCAGCCATGACCATGATAGCCTCGCGATGATCAGCCACCGATTCACTTCGTTTGAGTTCCTTTTCAAGCCCCGAAGAATCAACAAAAGAGAGTTGAGCCGCGCTCTGGACATTACCAATCTGCTCAATCAGCCCCGAGGCCAGAACAGAGAGATCCCTACCCATAAAGAGCTGAAACTTGAGTGAGGATGAGCCGGAATTGAGCACCAGTATTTTCATAATTCTTTTACTAGAGCTCTATGATTTCCATCTTATGGTGTCTCTCTGGATGCTCTGGTGAAGGCCCCTCGGCCCTGATAAAGCAGGTTCCCTCTAAACCATGGTCCTCTACATAGCGACGGACACGGGTACTCCAGTCTTTTGGCTGGTCCGCCTCCTGGATGGAATAGACGCCATAGGAAAACATCAGCTCAGTACATGTTTTATGTGAACTGGATACTGCAATAATCCAGACCGGAAGACGGAAACGGGTCAGACTCCTGGCCATTAAGCCGCTGGAAGTGGGGACAAGAACACCTGCCGGGGAATCAACATTGGCAAAAATATTCTCAATACTGACCGTTATCAGGTCAACTATGGAGGGGGAATAGTCTTTTACCTGAGGTTTCAGAACGAATTCAAAGTGCCTGTTTGAACGTTGTGGTTCAATGGCCGCAGCAATTTTTGCCAACATCTGCACTGCCTCTAGCGGGTAATCACCCATGGCCGATTCTTCGGAAAGCATGACGCAGTCAGTACCGTCAAGGATGGCATTGGCCACATCAGTGGCCTCTGCCCGGGTCGGCCTGCGATTCCCGGTCATGGATTCAAGCATCTGGGTTGCGGTGATCACCGGTTTACCAAAAATGTTGGCGCGGGCGGTAATGTTCTTCTGGGCTACGGAAATCTCCTCAATGGGGATTTCCACACCAAGGTCCCCTCTCGCGACCATGATTCCGTCTGTGGCCTCAAGGATTTCATCGATGTTTTCCCAGGCACTTGCCCGCTCTATCTTGGCGATAATAAAGGGATCAAATCCCATCTCCCTGGCAGCTGAACGAACATCTTTCACATCCTGTGCTGTGTTGACAAAAGACTGACCCACTGCGTCCACGCCATTTTCCAGGGCAAACTGCATACATTCACGATCCCGTGCAGTAAAAGCACTGGCCCCAAGATCTATGCCTGGAATATTCAAACCCTTTCTGGGGTGGAGCTGGCCGCCAACAATAACTGTACAATGGATATCTTCTCCCACTACCCGCTCAACCCGCAGCTCTATGAGACCGTCATTGAGAAAAAGGGTGTCCCCTTTCTTTACCACACCCGGCAGTGCCTTCATGGTCATGGAAACACGTTCCACCGTCCCGATGATTTTTTCAGCGGTCAAGGAAAAATGTGCATCCTTCTCAAGGATAACAAACCTCTCTGCCAGGTCACCGATGCGCATTTTGGGCCCGGGCAAATCAGCCAGTATAGCCACCCGCTTGCCGGTCTTTTTGGCGGCAGCCCTGATCTTCTGTATCACTTCGCCATGGCCTGCAAAATCACCATGGGAAAAATTCAGCCTGGCCACATTCATACCGGATTCAATCATTTTCTCAAGCATCGCAGGAGAATCAGAGGCAGGACCAATGGTACAGACCAGTTTTGTTTTATGCTTCGGCAGCTTATTCATTTATGGGCACCTCTATTAATTCTGTTTGAGCAGATTTGTACTTGAGAGGCTCAAGAACAAGGCGAAGATCGTAGCAAATAGCGGGCTATTTGCAAGATTTTTAACGAAGTTATTGAGTCTCTCAAGTGCGAAGATGCCAATCATGAATTAATAGAGGTGCCCTTGTGTAAGACTGTTGGATTATTTTCATTCTGACTTCACTTTTGTCTGTGCCTGGATAGCTGTGATAGCCACTGTGTTAACTATATCTGCAACGAGGCATCCCCGAGAAAGGTCATTGACCGGTTTATTCAAGCCCTGCAGAACCGGACCGATAGCCACTGCACCTGATGAACGCTGCACCGCCTTGTAGGTATTGTTACCTGTATTCAGGTCGGGAAAGATAAAGACTGTAGCCTTGCCTGCAACCTCGCTGTCCGGCATTTTCTTGCCGGCCACTGAAGCATCAATGGCGGCATCATACTGGATCGGGCCATCAATTTTCAGATCCGGTCGTCGTTGTGTGGCGATGTCCACTGCCTTTCGAACCAACTCCACATCAACGCCAGTCCCGGAAGCACCACTGGAATAGGAGAGCATAGCCACCACGGGATCTATGCCAAACATCTGTGCCGTTCTCGCCGAACTGATGGCAATTTCTGCAAGCTGCTCGGAGTCTGGATTAGGATTGACGGCACAGTCGCCGTAAACCAGCACCCGGGTATCCATGCACATTAAAAAGACTGAAGAGACGACTCGAACGTCGGGCAGAGTGCCTATAATCTGAAATGCGGGTCGAATGGTGTGGGCAGTGGTATGCGCAGCCCCTGATACCATGCCATCAGCCATATCTGTATGTATCATCATGGTGCCGAAGTAACTGACATCGTTCATAGAATCAAGGGCACTATCCATAGTAATGCCCTTATGTTCGCGCAGTTTAAAAAAACGCTCTGCAAATATTTCATGCAGGTCGGAATTGCATGGATCAATTACATTGACACCTTCTAACTTCAGGCCAAGGGTCGCTGCCCTTGCGCGTAATTTGTCTTCCTTACCAAGAATAGTCAGATCCACCACATCACGAAGGCGCAGAATTTCCGCAGCCTGCAGAATGCGGTCATCATCCCCTTCGGGCAGTACAATGTGTTTACGTTCCTTGCTGGCTCGCTGGAAAAGTGAATATTCAAACATCAGCGGCGACATTGTAATGGATGGTGTCACCCGTATATTTTCTTCCAGGGCCTGAATATTGACATGACTCTCAAACATGCCAAGAGCCAGGGCAATCTTTCGTTCATTGCCCGGTCGGACTGTTCCCCTGACTTCAGCAGCCCGCATGGCTGTTCGGTAGGTATCAGCGGCTACGCTGTAAATGGGGATCGCCAACTCATCAAGCCCTTCCAGCAGGCTGATTATGGGTGGCTCCGGGGTCAAACCGCCAGATAGAAGTATGCCCACTGGAGAGGGATAGTTTTTGGAAGCAATCGCACCCAGTGTGGTGAGTATTATGTCTGGCCGGTCACCGGGCGTGATAATCAGATCGTCCTTTTCCAGGTGGTTTAGAAAATTCGCAGGGCCCATGGCCGCAACCTTGAAGTCGCGCACATAGCGCTGCAGCCTATTCTTTGGCCCACTGAACCACTGAGCATCCAGCGCATCAACGACCTCTTCCATGCTTGGATCACTCAAGCCCTCAACTTCAGGCAGCAGGTCTATAAGTAAACCGCCTTCATACAATTTGGACAGTTCAGCTTTTGTCCTGTCCAGAATGTCAGGGTCAACTCGATTCACCATAACAGCCAATAGCGGGCAATCGAGTTTCCTGAAAGTTTTTTCGGCAACCCGGACATTTTCAAGCAGA
>JADFWI010000199.1 GCA_015222985.1 Pseudomonadota bacterium
ACAGAAGCTCTGGACTCCGGTTTTCACCGGAGTGACGGCTTTTTACGACTTCATCAATGATAAATGATCGATGACTAATGACTCGTAAGAAACAGACAAATGATCGTGGTGGCTATGACCGCTTTCTCCTGCTTGGAGTGCTGCTACTACTAGGGATCGGGATTGTGATGGTCTACAGCGCGAGTTCAATAGTAGCAACGAAGCGTTTCGGTAGTCACACCTTTTTTTTCTACAGGCATCTCGTGCATGCCTTGGTGGCGATTCTGGTGCTGGTATGTTGTCGGTACGTTCCTTATTCCCTTCATAGAACGTTGGTGTATCCAATTCTCGGAATTGCTCTTATGTCGTTAATTGCCCTCTATGTGCCCGGAGTGGGACATACGGTTGGGGGAGCAAAACGGTGGGTGAGACTTTTCGACGTTTCATTTCAACCGTCGGAATTTGCCCGGCTGGCCCTGATAATATATTTGGCCTACTCCATGAGCAAGAAGCAGGAAAGAATAAAGGCGTTCAGCGTCGGCTTTCTTCCCCATGCAATTCTGTTTGCCTTGTTCGGCATCCTTATTGTCATGCAGCCGGATTTCGGAATGGCGGCCATGATCGCGCTCATAGTATGGATCATGCTCTTTGTTGGGGGCGTGCGGCTGTCTTATCTTTTTGCAGCGTTGGGGGCTACCGTCCCGCTTGCATATTATATACTTATCCATGCGCCGTACCGTTTGGAAAGACTCCTCATCTTCCGGGACCCATGGCAGTACCAGGGGGATGCCGGATATCAGATTGTCCATTCTCTTATGGCCTTTGGCACGGGCGGCGTTTTTGGGGCAGGTATTGGAAATAGTTACCAGAAGCTCTTCTACCTCCCAGAGCCCCATACGGACTTTGTTTTCTCTGTGGTAGGAGAGGAATTGGGATTGGTTGGCGTGTGCGCCATAATGGCCCTCTACGTCATGATTTTGTGGCGGGGGATCGTAATTGCCATGAAGGCCCGTGATCTCTTTGCAACCTTTTTGGCTACAGGTTTAACGGCAGCCCTTGGCCTGCAGGTGTGCATTAACGCCGGCGTTGCTTTGGGACTGATGCCAACAAAGGGGTTGACGCTTCCTTTTGTCAGTTACGGAGGGACGTCGCTTGTCATGAATGCCGTGGCAGTGGGGATATTGATGAATATTTCGGCAGTGACAAATCGTCAGCCTGAATTGTGAGCCATTATTGACATGAGGGTGCTCATTGCCGGGGGCGGCACCGGCGGACACCTCTTCCCTGCCGTAGCACTGGCTGAGGCATTCAGGGCAGAGGAGCCGGCAGGAAAGATCCTGTTTGTGGGAACGGACAATGACCTGGAGATATCTACGCTCTCGAAGAGAGGATTTGATCACGTGAGTATTGCGGCAGAAGGTCTTAAGGGGCGAGGAATCCGGCGACAGATCCGATCTCTGGCCAAGCTCCCAAAGGCATTCTGGCAAGCTGTCAGGACCATCTGTCGGTTTAATCCTGACATGATCATAGGTGTTGGGGGATACTCATCCGGCCCAGTGGTGCTGGCCGCCAGGCTTATGGGGAAAAAGGCTGTTATCCATGAGCAGAATCTCCTGCCAGGATTAACAAATCGGATATTGGGACGATTTGCCGATCGCATATTCATCTCTTTTCCGGACAACCTGGCTATGTTCAAGAGCTATAAGACAGTCGTGACAGGTAATCCCGTGCGTGGAGAAGTCCTTCTAGCCAAGGAAACCGAGAGAAAAGTCAAAGGGTTTACAGTTCTGGTCGTGGGTGGAAGCCAGGGGGCTCACGCAATAAACCGTGCGATGGCCGAAGCCCTTGACTATTTGGAAGAGCCCGCACGAACGATCTTTGTTCATCAAACCGGGTCTAAGGATGCGGGATGGGTTGCCAGGGCCTATGAACGAAGAGGGATAAGGGCGACAGTGAAGCCTTTTTTTGAGGATATGGCAAACGCTTACGGTCTTGCCGACCTGGTTATCTGCAGGGCAGGGGCAACGACAGTGGCAGAACTGACGGCGCTGGGCAAGCCTGCCATTTTCATTCCATACCCCTTTGCGGCAAATAACCATCAGGAACTCAATGCTCGCTATGTGGCAGATTCAGGTGGCGGCGAGGTTGTGCTCGAAAGGGATTTGAATGGTGAGCTTCTGGCTGGTAGAATAAATAACTATGCTTCTAATCCCAAGGCATTGCAGGACATGTCCTGCCGGGCATCAGCCCTGGGACGTCCAGAGGCCGCGGACCTTATTGTTGATGAGTGTCGCAGGTTGTTTACTGCAGAGAAATGCCTAAATTGCCTAAAATGAGCTAAAATGCCTAAAATTGATGAACTCGTAGAAAGTCAAAAAATGTATTTTTTGTCATTCCGGGCTCTCCGCCATAGGCTCTGGCCCGCAGGCGGGCGAAAGCCGGAATCCAGTCTGCCGGAGGTGGATCAGGTCGTTGGAACTAATATGGACTCCGGTTTTCACCGGAGTGACGACTTTTTACGACTTCATCAATTTTAGGCATTTTACAATTTTAGGCATTCATGAGTTTTGGAAGCGGCCGGCCTTCTTCAAGGAGGCAGACCTAAGCCACCTCCTCTGGGCGTACATATTTACTTCAGGCACTTCATATGTACCAGAAAACTTATCATATACATTTTGTTGGGATCGGCGGGATTGGCATGAGCGGTATGGCGGAACTTCTTTTGAATCTGAACTATGAGGTGAGCGGTTCTGATCTGAAGTCAACAGATATTACCATGCGTCTGGAACAACTTGGCGGGACTGTATTCAAGGGCCACCGGCCGGAGCACATTGAAGGAGCGGACGTGGTGGTGGTTTCTTCTGCTGTGGGGCCGGAGAATTCTGAATGTGTTGCCGCCAGAAAGGCAATGGTGCCCGTTATCCCCAGGGGAGAGATGCTGGCAGAATTGATGCGGCTCAAATACGGCATCGCTGTGGCCGGGGCCCACGGCAAGACGACAACGACCTGGATTATCGCTTTTGTCCTTGAAAGAGGCGGCCTTGATCCCACGATGGTCATTGGCGGCAAACTCAACAGCCTTGGAAGCAATGCTCGTTTGGGTCAGGGGGAATTCATCGTGGCTGAAGCAGACGAAAGCGATGGATCTTTTCTCAGACTGTCGCCCACTATTGCGGTGGTTACCAACATTGATGCCGAACACCTGGACTTTTACGACAATCTGGAAAGAGTCAAAGAGGTGTTTCTGGATTTCATCAACAAGGTTCCCTTCTATGGAATGGCTGTGCTGTGTCTTGACAACGATGGGATTCAAGAGCTGATTCCCAAGATTGAGAAACGGTTTGTCACGTACGGCCTGACGTCTCAGGCAGATTATCAGGCTAGAGATATAACCTTTGAGGGACTGAAGAGCCGATACCGTATGTTTCATGACGGAAAAGCCTTGGGCCTAGTAGACCTGAATCTTCCGGGCCTGCACAATGTATACAATTCCATGGCAAGCATAGCGGTTGGCTTGGAACTCGGGATTTCTTTTGAAACGAGCAAGGCTGCGCTTAATGAAATCGAAGGGGTCCAGCGCAGACTTGAGGTTAGAGGTTCTACTCAGGGTATCACGGTTGTAGACGATTATGGACATCATCCCACAGAGATAAAGGTGACTCTTGAGGCGGTCCGTCAGTCCTGGCCGGATCACAGGCTTCTGGTAGTATTTCAACCCCATCGGTACTCGCGCACTCAGGCGCTCTTTGAAGATTTCACGCGGTCCTTTTACCAGGCAGATAAGTTGGTGGTGCTTCCGATCTATCCTGCCGGCGAGGCTCCCATTGAAGGAATAGATGGCGAAGCCCTTTACGAGGGAATTCGTCTCCATGGCCATAAGGATGTCGTCTTTAAGGACGGTCTGGATGGGGCCCTATCTTATTTGAAAGGCGCTGTCGGCCGAGGGGACATTCTATTGACCTTGGGCGCGGGGGACGTATGGAAAGTGGGAGAAAGATTTCTTGATGAAGCGTAAATATCCACGCCCAGAGGACATGGCCCTGATTTGCCCCCTTGTCGGAGATCCCGTTATCTTAACGGGAAAAGGGGCCATGGGCTTTGCAAACTCATGAATGCTTAGGGGAAAAATGCCTAGAATGCCTAAAATTGTAAAATGCCTAAAGTCGGGGTTGCACGTTCTGTTCTTAACTTTAGGCACTTTTGGCATTTTAGGCACTTTTGGCATTTCGATGCAACCAAGTATGGCAGAGCCAATAATTCTTTCAGCCGTCCGCCTGCGGGCCGTAGCCTTCGGCGGAGAGCTCGTAGCCAAGGCTACTTCCCGGCCTTCGTAGCCGTTGC
>JADFWI010000200.1 GCA_015222985.1 Pseudomonadota bacterium
CCATTGCGGCTATATTCAAATTCTTCGTACCTGGGTTTATCGGCTGCCGCGGGCAAATCCGGGGCCAGAGGACTTTTGGCTTGAAGGCTTGTGCATTCGTCAAAGTTAAACAGATGCTCTGGCGGGTGGAGATAAAGGTCAACAATGTGTTCCATTTTGGGAAAGAAATCTGGGTCGGTAATGGTCAAAAACTAGACGCTCATTGGCAGATACATTTGTAATCAATTCAGCTTTGATAGACATTTAGAGTCCTCCTTCCTTAATGATGCTTAAGCGTTATTGGTCCGGGAAATCTTGTGAAACCCACACACCTTGTTGTTTGCAGAAGCGCTCTGTTCTACTGTCTCACATGTGAATTCGTATCCTCCAACTTGTGTCGTGTGTGGATGTGGGATGCTTATCTCTCAAAAGCGCCTTCTTGCTTATGCAAACGAATGAAACAGATATTTATTCCATGAGCGCTAGCAAAAAGGCATCTCGTTAGGAATTTGGTGAGTTTTCAATAACCTTGGGCATGAAGGCTTTTTGTGGAAGGAGATGATATCGGTTCTGTCTTGTGATTGCTTCTTCTTGGCTGACAGCATTGAACTGCATCCCAACAAGAGGCAAGCATTGCCAGCGGATCTGTGGTAGGCCTTTACCTACAACTCGAACTGAGTGAGTGAAGGTCACGAAAATAGACGCCTGATGATTCCCAGGAAAAACCGGCGACGGCGAAGGATCATGCCTGGCACCACACCTGCCAAGTGATAAGGCAAAAACTCACGACCGGTCACATCCCACCCCAGTCCCCAGCGCACCACCGCGTATACCCCCCACACGGCAACACCCAAAACTACGAGGACGGTTCCGAGGGTCGTCAATAAGTTTTTCTCATCCATTGTCTTTGCCTGTTCGTTTAACCCTTTCCACCACCCGGCGGACGTCTGGTAAACATCAGCGTTTTTTGGGGTTTCTGGTGGCACAATCACACGCCCCGTTTTTCTTCTCAGCCATGATTTGTTTGATAATGGTGGACGTGCTGTTTTCCTCAAAGTCCTTCAAGATGTCGTCCGATGTATAGTCAAAGCAATAACAAATCTTTTCAGACATGAATGTTACAACCCACTTTCATTAAGGTAAGCCCACTCCTTCGCAAGAGGCATGCCATGCTTTCCTGCTGATGAATCCCGGCACAACCTCGGCAAGAAGTACGGAAACAAAACAATCTATGCCTAATAAAGCATATTATCGAGGGGTTGCCAGCCACCTCCGGAGGTTATATATAGACAGAGAAAGGTCGGCATCAGGCTAATTGAACCCTATATCAGAGGAGGAGGCCATGTCCACAATATTGAGAATTAATACCAGGGAAAAGACTCACAGCTTTGAAGAGGCTGGCGGGGATCTCGCCTCCCTCGGGGGAAGGGCTTTGACGTCGAAACTTCTTCTTAATGAAGTTCCTCCCACCTGTCACCCCCTTGGCAAGGGCAACAAGCTGATTGTAGCGCCGGGACTCTTGTCTGGTACGGCTGCTGCTAACTCGGGAAGGCTCTCAGTAGGAGCCAAGTCTCCGCTAACTGGCGGGATTAAGGAAAGCAACTCAGGAGGACTTGTTTCTCAAAAATTGGCAAAGCTTGGCATTAAGGCCGTTGTCCTTGAAGACAAGCCCGAAGATGCGGGCTTGTCTCTTATCGTCATCAAGAACGACTCGGTTGAGATACTGCCCGCCGATGAATATGTGGGCCTTGGCAATAATGAAGTCATCAAGAGGCTGTGGGAAAAGTACGGAAAGCGCGTGGGAGTCATGAGTATTGGTCCTGCCGGCGAACAGCGTCTCACAGCAGCTTGCATAAATTTTGCCGATCCAAATGGCAGGCCCGGCCGGGCAGCCGGTCGCGGAGGGCTCGGCGCTGTTATGGGTTCCAAGGGCGTGAAGGCCATCGTGGTGGACGACAGCGGTTCCGGCAAGGTCTCGGTAGCCGATCCGGAGGCCTTTAAGACCGCCAATAAGCGTTGGGTTGAGATGCTCAGGGGCCATCCAGTGACCGGCCAGGGGCTTCCCACGTATGGTACCGCCGTGTTGATCAATATCATCAATGAAGCAGGTGCCCTTCCTACAAAGAATTTTCGCTCTGGTCGCTTTGAATACGCCCAGGACATTAGCGGGGAGCGCATTGCCGAACTCATTGAAAAGCGTGGCGGAAAGGCAAAGGAAGGCTGCCATCCCGGCTGCGTGATCCAGTGTTCCAATGTTTATAACGACAAGGACGGCAAATACCTCACATCCGGATTTGAGTACGAAAGCATCTGGGCCCTGGGCGCCAACACTACCATCAAAGACCTGGACGATGTGGCCATTCTGGACCATTTATGCGATGATATCGGCCTGGATACCATTGAAACAGGAGTAACCCTTGGGGTGGCCATGGAAGCCGGGCTCATTGCATGGGGCGATGCCAAAGCGGCCATAGACCTTGTGAAAAAAGTGGCCACAGGTGAACCCATGGGCAAAATAATCGGAAATGGAGCGGCCTTTACCGGCCAGGCCCTGGGTGTGGATCGTATACCCGTAGTCAAAAGGCAGGCGCTGCCCGCCTATGACCCCAGATCCGTCAAGGGTGTGGGTGTGACCTATTGCACGTCTCCCATGGGCGCAGATCATACTGCAGGCTACGCAGTGGCCCCCAACATCTTAAAGGTGGGAGGCGATGTGGATCCCCTCAAAAAGGAAGGCAACGTGGAGATCTCCAAGAATCTCCAGATCGCCACCGCAGCTATTGACAGCGCAGGGCTTTGTCTTTTTGTGGCCTTTGCTGTTCTGGATGCTGAAGACGGTGTTCAAACCATCGTGGATCTGCTGAACGCCCAATATGGCCTGAGTCTCACACCCGACGATGTGGTCAGTCTCGGTATATCCGTCTTAAAGGATGAATACGAGTTCAACGCAAGGGCAGGTTTCACAAAAATCCATGACAGGCTGCCGGATTTCTTTAAAGAACCCTTTCCACCCCACAATACGACCTGGGATCTTACCGACGAGGAGCTGCAACAAGCGAAAGACTTTGCGTAACCGGATGGGATCTCGGATACGGCGTGTGATCGATTACGTATGTTCTAGCCTGTGAATCAAAGAGTCCTGTTGAATTAAGCAGGACTCTTTTCGTTCACTGACCTGGAAGTCTTGTCGAGCTATGGCCACTGTCTTGTTCAATGCATTTTCATTTCTTCAGAAAGAATTGAAGGCACAAAACCGACCGTATGCCAATGCCTCCATAGATGTGGCCGAAGGGACCACCGTCACTGACCTTGTTAATGATGTGGGTCTTGAGGTTGAGGAGATAGAGGCCGTATTTGTCAACGGATCTGTTACATCTTTCGATGCCATCCTCCACCACGGGGACCGCGTGGCTCTTGTTCCACCAGGAACCCCCGGGCC
>JADFWI010000201.1 GCA_015222985.1 Pseudomonadota bacterium
CTTCATCCTCAACCCTCCTGTATTGATTATGAAGAAATTATACCACAAGCTATACGACATTACAAGCTTGACATGACACTAGGGATTGGGGAAAAACATTTTCTTTCTGGGCTCAATCGCCCAGTGCAACTGAAGAGGAACGTTGTGAGCGAGTTATTAGCGCAATAAAAAAGGCTATTAGTAACAGCGAGAAGCTACAAAAACGAAAGATATTGGTATTCACACAAGGATCGTTTCGCAACCGTGTAAATGTACGTCAGGAAAGCGACGTAGATGTCGGAGTTATGCTTTACGAATACTTTCTTGCACAATACCCAGAAGGAAAAGTTAACTCTGATTTTGGAAATACTGACGTAGGCTATCCATTCTCGCAATTTAAAAATGAACTTGAAGATGCACTAGTGAGTTATTTCGGCCGAGCTGCCGTGAAGCGTGGAAACAAAGCTTTCGATATTAAGGCGTCGCAATCTCAGGTTGAGGCAGATGTTGTCCCCTTTTTTGAGTTTCGCCAATACTGGGAAAATGGAAGTTACCGTGCAGGGGTGGCGCTATTTCCAGATAAAGGCGGCGCTAGAATTGAAAATTATCCAGAGCGCTTGGTGGATTACTGGCCACCTACGCCGTTGCACTATGAGAATGGTGTATCAAAAAACACTGCAACTAATCGGCGTTACAAAGGAATGGTTCGTATACTAAAAAAATTAAGAATCGAATTGGAAGAGACCGGAAACCAAACAGTCGCAGCTGTTCCAGGATATCTCCTAGAGTGTCTCACTTGGAATTCGCCTAACTGGTGCTTCAGCCACGATGCTTGGGTAGATCGAGTTCAATCAGTATTGAGATTTCTATGGCAAAACACTAAAGACTCCGCTCTTTGTGACAACTGGTGCGAGGTAGATGACATCAAGTATCTTTTTCGAATCACACAACATTGGACAAGAGAGCAGGCGCACATCACCATTAACGACATATGGGATTATGTGGGAGTGCAGCCTATATGAAGCTTGAACGCCTCCACATAACGGCCTTTGTTGGGATTGCCGCCATAATATGGGCGGTTGTACTTATGTGCCAAGGAACTCCAATAAATTGGGATCATGCACGCCCCTTTAGTGTCGTAGTCAGCAGTTTAGTTGGCCTAGGATTGCTCTTTGAGTTGATATTCTGGCGTCTACCAGTTTTCCACGGTTGGTTTTTCAAGCGCCCCGATCTCCGAGGGACTTGGAGAGTTGAAATTCAGTCCAGTTACATGCACCCAGAAACCAATGAGCGGGTGCCTCTGATCGTGTGCTATATGGGCGTGAAGCAAACACTATCAACACTTAATATGCATCTTATGACCCCTGAATCCGAGTCGTGGCTTATAGCTGATCATGTGCGGATTTCCCCGAAAGGTAATGGCTTTCAAATAATCGGTGTCTACACAAATGAGCCAAATGTTCATTTGCGGGATGAAAGAATTAGTGAGATGCACCAAGGCGCAATAATAATTGAGACACATGGTCCAAGCCTTAGGCCGAAAACACTCACTGCAAAATACTGGACTGATCGTAAAACAACAGGAACCATGGAGTTCACAGAGCGAATCAACGATGTAAGCACCAGATTTGTGGATGCTGAAAAAGCATTTAGAATCGCATAAGGGACTGATGGAGATGTATCTTAAAAACCCAAATAGTCATAACAAAGCATTGCAGCGGACAAGCCGCTGAATGCGGCGTTCTCGGAGCCCAGGGTGCAAGCACCCTGTGTCTCCTGCGATGCTCGCGGGTCAGCGCCGCGATTGAAAGAAGGACCATGAAAACGAACACAGCGACAGCCCCCAGATGGAAACTGTTAACAGCAACATTCTTACTGGCCTCCGTGCTTGTAGGATGCTGCGCGGAACACGAGGGAAGCAATGGTGGGGAAAGGCCTTACCCGAAGGACAAAATTGACTTTATTCTTAGACAGATGGAGTTTGGAAATATAGCGTTTAACACTCCGAGATCAATAAATATTCAGGATACCGCTATAATCCAACTCCTCTTGAATGTGGAAATACCTTTTGGTCTCTTAAAACAGCAACTTGAATGGGCGGGTTCCCGTGAAGGCGCAAAGATAAAGATATCTGACAGGATGGAAGCCAGATTAAAGGCCCCCAACTTTCTTATCACACCAATTAGCCCGGAAATTCAAGCAATTTCCCGCAAAGAGACAACAGAATGGAAATGGGAGATTAAACCAAAATCTACTGGAAGACATTACGTGCACTTAACTCTATCTGCTCTCTTGAATGTAGAAGGAGAATCAACTCCTCGCGCAATACGCACTTTTGACAGAAGAATCGAGATCGATATTACATGGGGCCAACTTGCAACAGGATTTCTTAATAATAATTGGCAATGGCTATGGGCTGCGCTGATCGTTCCCCTCGCTGGATGGATATGGAAAAAGAAGTATGGTGGGCGTAAGAAAGGTACATCAGACAGCTATCGGGATAGGGACGGCCATCGCTGACCGCCCCTCCCACACCACCAAGCATACGGATCACGTACTAAGGCGGTTCGGC
>JADFWI010000025.1 GCA_015222985.1 Pseudomonadota bacterium
ATTTCAGCGAGCGCCTGTATACCTGTCGGAAAGCTGCCCGTATATCGTGAAAGCATTGTAAGGAGCATGTTCCCTGCATTGTGTCCCTGTAGACGTTTATCGCCGGCAAACCTTTTCAGCAAAATCGTTCGCGCGATATCGCGATGGGGTGAAAGCGCCAGGATGCATTTAAGCACATCTCCAGGCGGCAGAATCCCGAGTTCATCGCGCAACCTGCCGGTACTCCCGCCGCTGTCAACCATTGATACCACCGAGGTAATCTCAATTCCCTCTAAGTCTCTCAATCCGGAAAGGAGTGCAAACTGCCCGCTTCCTCCACCAATTGTTACGACTTTTTGTTTTTTACTTCTCATGCTTAGCGCCTCTTTGTATCTGTGCAAGATTCTGTGGAAAAAATTGTCTCGGCAATCTTTTCGGCAGACATCCCGAAAAGCTGTTCAATCTCAAGCAGATCAAGATATTCATCCCTCCAGGCCAGGCTTGTCTCCTCAACAAGGTGTTTGATGTGATGATATTTCCCGCCCAGGGCATCCACTTTCTTTTGAAGCTCCACCTCTTTTTTGAAAACCACGTTAAACAGCACCAGGTAGTCAATATTTGTGCCTGCTGACATGACCGGGATCACAAGAATGCTTCTGTTGTCCCTTTTCCCTTTGCCGATAAAGACATTTGCTTTTTTTACGATAATGCGCTTGGTACCCCGCAACCTGCTGTCCGTCTCTACCCGAGAGACAAGCGCTGCAGCACTCCCCTCCTTCTTTATGAGTTGGATGGTAGAATCATCAACAGGTTCTCCCAGAAAATTTAGACCAGCTACCCTGTAAAGGGTGATCCCTCTTATCTCGGCGAGAACTTCCTGTAAATGCCTCAGGACGAGGACATTGCTGTTTGTAAGCTGGTTCTTGCTAAACCCGTGGTCTTGTAAGGCTTCAAAAAGAAGGCCCTCTACCTTTTCAATGATTCTGCTTGTGCCAACGGTCACTGTCTTGGCCTGGTGTTTGATGGCGTCAATGGGTCGGGCCATTGTATTGATGACGTTTCCTATGCACTCGGAAAACGCGCCCAGCATGTTGGGTGCGGTCCCCTTTATCCCAAAATCAAACTCAAAATCTGACATGGGAAGCCTTCCTGACAGGTACTTTAGCAAAAGGGTAAGGTCTGAGGCCATGTTGAGTTCCATGGCCGTTGCGTATCGGTTTCGTCGTATCCTGTCCTTGAAGGCAGAATAAAACCGGGCAACTTTTTCTCGAAATCCCGCATCGAGCACGATCTCATACACGTCCATCCCCTGATCCGTGGACACGGCAATATGTTCATTCATTTCCTGCCGGAAATTATATAGGAAACGTGATTCTTCATTAATGGCCAGGGCCGCATAGTACCCCCACATGTGACCAGCCAGGGTATTTATAATGGGTGCAAAGCGTTCCTTTACCTCTGGAACCCGGATCACTGCGTCAGCGTATGGATCAAATCGGCGCTCATCTTCTGTGGCAACCACGATGGGTATAGCCTGATGAGCCTTGAATATCGCCGTATCCTTAACAATGTCGCTTAGGACATCTTCCCGGTTGCCTGCTGCACACACAAAGATGAGGGGTTCTGCAGAAAGATCTATGTGCTTTTTATCTTCAACCACATCTGAAGAGATTGTCTTGTAGCATAGCTCGCTAAGTTTTATCCTTATCTCATCGGCAGATATTTTGTTCGGACCGCTTCCCACAATAGCCCAGTACCGCTTGGTAACGGCAAATTTCTCAGCAGAACTGCCGATCTCTTTGTGCCTTGCCAGCACTTTTTTCATGGTGTCAGGGAGTTTGAGAAGTTGTTCGATCTCGGCCAGGACAAAATCATCTGTTGTGCTCCCGGTCAACTGGGCGAGCTTAAGGCCCAGGATGCTACCTGCTGCAATCTGGGAATAGTATGCCTTGGTTGAGGCCACAGACATTTCAATATCTCTGCC
>JADFWI010000202.1 GCA_015222985.1 Pseudomonadota bacterium
CCGGTGTCGACCTGAACCTCTTTTTTTGTGCATGCTTTTGCATCATGCGGCTGAGGGTGGCCGGACAGGAACAAATGAGATACCTCTTCTAACCCTCTGCCCAGTTTTTTCTTCTCATCCATTCGGGACAAATCCATCATTACACGTCTATTACGGAATTGGCGCCTCCGAAAAAATCGTCAACCGTTTTCCGGTTTGCCGGATCGGTCATCCAGTGCCCATCAATCAGGTACTTGTATTGGTAGGAGCCAGGCTTGAGCGAGATGGGCTTCTGCCAGGCCGGACTGCTAGGAGAATCAGTGAAGTGAAGGCCCTCGGCACTCCAGTTGTTGAAATCGCCGGCGATCTGGACCACGGCGTTCTCCGGGGCATCAAACGTAAACGTCACCGTCCTTTCCCCAAGTTTTCCAAGCGGCCCTTCGTCTTCCGACAAAGGGCGAGAAGTCGCCATCTTAGCCTTCATTGCATCTTCAACGTCCAAAATTTCGTGGGTGAGATTTCGATAATCGCGGAACGCCACACAGCGCCTGTCGTATTCATTAATGGACTCTCCGTGGCTTGCAGCCTCTCTTAATCGGGTGCATGTGTGAATAACGGTCTCAAAGCATTTTTCAGGGAAGTGGGCCCTCAACGTCTCCAACACACCCCTGGAAAAATTTGTCCTGCGGTCAATGTTTGTGGCCAGAATCTTAACGGAGAGTTCGTGCCCCGTCTTTTCTTCGATGATCCGGATCGTATCCAGGAGCTTCCCCAGACCGTGCAGAGAAAACGAACTCGAGTCAACAGGAATAATCACCTCCTCGCAGGCCATCAGACCATTAAAAGTCAAGAGACCTACGCTGGGAGGACTGTCAATGATGAGATAGTCGTAGTCGTTCTCAATCCCCTCAAGGCTCCGTGCGAGTTTGTATTCCCGCTCCGGGGCGCCGGCCATGACCTGCTCAAAGGCGCTCAGGACGACATTGCAAAAAATGGCGTCAAGGTTTTTATTCAAGGTCCGAACGGCTTTGGTTATCGGTATTTGGCCTAATAAGACCTCGTAGATGCTGTTTTCGCTCTGGTCAGACTCCACTCCCAGGCCCAATGCAGAATGCCCTTGCGGGTCCAGATCAATCAAGAGGACCTTTTTGCCGTCATCCGCCAGACAACAAGCCAAATTTATGGCTGTTGTCGTTTTACCACAGCCGCCTTTTTGATTGACCAGAGCAATTTTTCTCATGGCTCCCTCCTTGATTTCACGAAGACAAATACAGGAAAGTCGGGACTTATCTTCTTTTTCCGTTATTATTCAAGGATAGACAATCGCTTCTCCACAAGCACCGCGCCTCTTCGCAATAGTCTACCCTGCTCGTGCCGTAGCAGTCGATATTGGTTTCTTTTCTTTGAATACCTTGGATGATATCCGTCTTTTTCATCCTGTATGTGTTAATTCCCATTTCCTTGGCCATCTTTTGGATCTCTTGAAATCTCATCTTATCCTCCCTTATCTTGTGTTTTAATTGAAAAGAAGCTCCCCGCAGCAAGCTGCGGGGTATCAAAGCGAAATTTCGCCGTAGCCAAAAACCCGCCTTCGCTCTGCCGAGCTTCGGCGCGGTTCGCCTTGCCTTTCATCCCTGCAGCAAGTCGCCGACGCGCCATAGCTTGGGCGACGGTGCGCTGCAG
>JADFWI010000203.1 GCA_015222985.1 Pseudomonadota bacterium
ACCTGTGGTTTTTCTTCAAGACTATAACGGATAAAGACAATTCCACTGGAGCGAGCTTGTCTGTAAATTTCTTCTCTGTGCCCGTAGGTGCGGATATCTCGAAAAAGAATATAGACATCCATGTCGGGGTTGAGCGCTTTGAGTCGCAAAGCATTCTGAATCGAGTGCGTGCAGCACACCTTGCTGCAGTACGGACGCTCAGGCTCTCTTGAACCAACACACTGGATAAAAACAGCTCCGGCAACATCTTTAAATCTATCAGGATTCGTCGCAATAGCCCTGTCGAGGTCGAGGGAAAGAAAGATGTCCGGGTGGCTGCCGAAATGATACTCGCTGGGCGTGAACTGGTGTCCGCCAGCGCAAATTATCACAGCTCCGTGTTCCACGATATCGGTCTTTTCCCCTGTCTTTATCGTAGACCTGAAGTTTCCCACAAACCCTTCAGCCTCTGCCACGGTCGTTTCCAGATGGAGAGAAATCAGGGGATGGTTTTCCACCTTGTGAACCAGTTCGGCCAAAAAAGCCCCTGTATCTTCGCCCTTCCACGTTTTCAAGAGTTCGTGCCCGTGACCGCCCAGGACATTCGCCTTTTCTATCAAATGAACAGGAAAGCCCTGATCCGCCAGCCCTAAAGCCGCGGTCATGCCTGCCATCCCACCCCCAACAACCAGGCCTGCTTCGTTGACATCCAGCCTGACCTCTTCCAACGGTTCCAGGCGCCAGGCCTTTGACACAGCCATACGCACCAGATCCTTGGCTTTTTCTGTAGCTGCGTCCCGATTATCGCTGTGCACCCACGAACACTGGTTCCGAATGTTGGCCATCTCAAAGAGGTATTTATTAAGGCCTGCCTGGGTCAGGGTCTCCTGAAACAGAGGCTCATGAGTTCGTGGACTGCAAGCAGCCACCACAATGCGGTTCAGGCCCTGATCCTTGATGACATCCTTCATCTTGTCCTGGGTATCCTGGGAACAGGTAAAAAGATTCTCCTCAACGTAAGCCACATAGGGTAAGCTCCTGGCATATTCTGCCACCTCTGGCACCCGCACAATCCCGCCAATGTTCAAACCGCAGTTACACACAAATACTCCCACACGAGGGGGCTCACCGGCAATAACGCGCTGGGAAACCTCAGGTTTTTCTCGTATCAGCGTGCCTCGCGCCTTGGCGAGCCGTGTCCCTGCCGCACAGGCCGCGGCGCTGGCCTGCATGACCGAATATGGGATGTCTTTGGGTCCCTGCAATGCTCCACAAACGTAGATCCCTGGGCGTGATGTCTCCACCGGCGCAAAGCTGCTTGTGGCTGCAAAATGATACTTGTCCAGACTGATACCGAATTTTTCGGCCAGGGAAACCGTATCTTCCCGCACTACCAGCCCTACGGACAGGATTACCATGTCAAATTCTTCCTCAACCCGTTTTCCGGTTCCGTTTGTATATCGGATCACGAGATTTCCCGTGTCATCCACAGGCGTTACAGTGCTGATTTTTGACTTTACAAACCGAACCCCCTTCTCATCTCTGGCCCGCCAGTAGTACTTCTCAAAATCCTTTCCCTGAGTACGAATATCTATGTAGAATATGGCTGCATCCAGCGATCCTCCGCTGTGTTCCTTTGCAATCAGCGCCTGCTTGATGGCGTAGGTGCAGCACACTGTTGAGCAATAAGCGTTTGCGCCCTGGTGGCTATCGCGAGAGCCCACACACTGGAGCCAGGCAATTTTTCTTGGTTCGTTTCCATCGGATGGCCTCACCAGGTGTCCTTTGGAAGGACCGGAAGAACTCAATATCCGTTCAAACTCAAGGCTGGTCAAAACGTTCGCATGCCGGCCGTAGGAAAACGTGTCACGATTGGTGGGAGAGTAAGGAACAAATCCAGCGGCCAGAATCATTGCCCCTACCCGGATCTTGTGAATCTTGGCCTTGTCCTCAAAGTTCACCGCGCCGGTGGGGCAAAACTTCTGGCAGGCCTTGCACCGTCCTCCTTTTTGAAAATAGATACAGTGCTTCGCATCAATTATATATTTCAAGGGAACGGCCTGTGCGTACGGAATGTAGGCAGCCTTCCGCTTGGTCAAGCCGGCATTGTACGAATCGACCACTCGCTTGGGGCATTTTTCCGCACAGGTGCCGCAGGCAATGCACAGATCCGCATCAATGTAACGGGGAGATTGGCGTAGTGTGACCTCGAAGTTTCCCACCGCTCCTGATATGCTTTCAACTTCGGAGAGAGTGAGAAGCTCGATGTTGGTGTGCCGGCCGACCTCGACCAGTTTCGGCGAGATAATTCACATGGCACACTCATTGGTGGGAAAGGTCTTATCCAGTTGAGCCATGGTCCCGCCAATGGCAGGCGATGCTTCAACCAAGTACACGTAAAACCCAGTGGCGGCGAGGTCCAAAGCGGCCTGCATCCCTGCAATGCCACCACCCACGACCATGACAGCGCCAATGGTTTCCTGGTTGTGTCCCGGCTTCATTTCAACTCCCGCATAACTGCTCAGCGGCCTTCCATAAATGGTCAATTACCTCGTCCGTGGCGCACAGAATCGGAATTCAGGCTACAAAGGAGCCGAAAGAAAATCAACCCCTAATTGCAGCACGTTCGGTTTCCGGGAACACAATACTCATTTCCTGGTGATATTGTAGGCACGGTGTGATTTTGTGGCGAGACTTGTATTGAAATCCCTTTCATTGACGTAGTGCCCAACAAAAAGGGCACGGCCATCTC
>JADFWI010000204.1 GCA_015222985.1 Pseudomonadota bacterium
CATCCATTTTTGCTATCTATCCGAAATAACTGTATTTTGCAGCTTTGGCAACCGACAACTAACAACAATCAACGGACACTACCTTAAATAAAAGACAATGATAAAACCTTGCATTCAGGCTCCTGAAGTGTGGCGGAAAGATGGCTGTGTGTCAAGTTGAAGAAACAACACCGCTTTCCCCGTCTGGTTTTGACATCTGCGTTGTCGGTCATATCACGAGAGACATCATAAGGATAGGACGGACAAAAAGAGTTACCACCGGCGGTACTGGATATTATTCATCCATCGCCTTAAATAGACTTGGTCTGAAGGTGGCCGTTCTGACCAAAATGGCGGGAGAGGACGAGGCCCCTTTGCTCCGCGACCTAAAAGGCGAGAAAATTAAGGTCTTTTGTAAAGAAAGCAATCGCACATCGACCTTTGAAAATGTATATGGTGAAGAAGATTCATATACCAGGGTCCAGCAAATCAGGTCGGTCGGGGCACCGTTCTCACCAGAAGACGTAGAGGGAATTACGGCGACCGCATTCCATGTGGGCCCTTTGACCAACCGGGATATTCCCGTCCAACTCCTGAAACAACTGGCTACCAGGGCAAGAATCGTCTCACTGGACGTCCAGGGGATGTTAAGACCGGCACGTAAAGGACCGGTCAGCGAGGAGGATTGGCCCGAAAAGATAGCAGGGCTTGCCTGTGTGGATATTCTTAAGGCAAATGAAAAAGAGGCTTTAGTCCTTTCGGGACAAAAGGGTGTGGACAGAGCAGCATCAGCACTTGCCTCCCTTGGCCCAAAGGAAGTGATTATAACCGCGGGCAGCCGAGGATCGCTCATATATGCTGAACATGCTTTGCACAGGATTCCGTGCTGCAGCCCAAGGAAGATAGAAGATCCGACAGGGTGCGGTGATACCTATATGGCCGGGTATTTGTATCAGAAATTAAAAGGAGCTGACCCGGAAATGGCAGGAAGGTTTGCGGCTGCTATGGCCACCTTGAAGCTGGAAGGCTCGGGGCCCTTCAGTGGGAGTGAAGCAGAAGTACATGCCTTGCTATCGCGTGTATGAAATCACCTTATACCCGCCATCTCGAAGGGCCTCGATAATTGGCTCCACAGGGCACTCCTTAAGGCGAAAGTAATGGATTCTCTTGTCGGTTCTATGGGCGGCAATTCCCACACTGATTACCTCACCTCCCTGATCGCGAATAATACGGGAAACCTTTTCAAATGCATCCGGTGCATTTCCCACACTCACATCTAGCCGAGAGCCATTGGTAAGAATCCCCATAATATTGATAAAAGCTTTCAAAAGGTCCGTGACCGTGATGATGCCCACAACTTTTTGGTTGTCGTTCACAACAGGTAGGCCACCAATCTTCTTTTCATAAAGAATCCGCGCAGCCACCTCAAACTGAGCATCCAGGTGTATCGTTATGGGGTCTTTTATCATAAGGTCTGCCACCGTTAGCCCAGTGACCATGGCAGGAAGAAGACCCTGCTTCATGTCTGCCAGAGTGACCCATCCTGAAAGCTTCTTGGATCGGTCCACCACAGGAAGGTGTCGAATGGAGTTGGTTTGCATCAAGTGAATGGCTTCCTGTACTGAGGTGCGATCTGAAATGGTAATGGGGTCTTTGATCATTAATGACCGTACGTCCATGGTCTTACTCCTTATTCCAACGACTTAAAAAAAAGGATACTACAAGAGCTGGAATTCGTCAAGGATTTCGGTTGCACTTCGTACTTGAAAGGTAGCGCTCTTTGTGCCGTAATCGTGTCACCTCGTTGATGATGGTTTTGTTATGTCAAAAGCATTCTATCTGCTTGATTTCTCAAGCGCAACGAGGTTTTTTATTTTTTTTGCCGGTGAATCAGGGTCCCCACGCATGTGGGGAACACAATAGCAGCTCATAGCTGATAGCTCTAAGCTCTAAGCAGCGGTTCATCCCCACGCATGTGGGGAACACGTTTTATAAACAAAATTTATCTATTGAATCAACGGTTCATCCCCACGCATGTGGGGAACACACTTCTTGTAGTTGCCCAAAATCATAGGGTTTTTTAGGGATTGAGAATTCTACCAACAAACAGCTTGTTACAGGACTTCAAGAGCATCATCATTTTCAGGCAGAAACGATACGAGCTTTACACCATCCATCTCTTTTGGAATCCGACGGTTTTTCCCCAGTGTCATGAAGTCAAAACCTGACTCGGTATTCGTGCTCCAGGCCATGACCGCATTGCCGTCCTCAAGCCCGTTCTCAATTTGATCCCAAATCATCTCCCGCACCCTCCTTGATACCTTGCCCACATATACCCCAGCCCTGACTTCCAAAAGCCAAATAGCAAGATGTCCGCGCAAACGGGGAGGAACGTTTTCAGTCACGATGACCAGCATCGCCAATACCTTCCTTGTTAGGGATTGCTGGAACTACGGATTCCTCAGGCGGCTTTGGTAATGTCAGGCCTCCTGCGGCCAAGACTTCTTCAATGGTTGGAATGATACGGCGAAGGAGCCTTGTCTGCCGGAAAACGTCTCTGCACGCAAGCCGAACTTTCCGTTCAGGGTCGAATGGCTTTTTAGCTGCAGTGCGGAAAGCGACGGGCACAACGGTTTCAAACTTGAAAATGTCGGCAATGTCATAGACAAACGACTGGGGTTTTCCTGTATGAATAAAACCCACGGCCGGAGCGTATCCTGCCGCCAGGATTGCCGCCTCACAGATGCCGTACAGACAGGCAGTAGCCGAACCCAGGCAGCGGTTGGGAATATCCCCGCTTTCCCATCGGGTGTGGTCGTAGTTGCGACGTTTCCAATTCACCTTGTACTGCCGGGCAAGAAGTTCGTACATCTTACGCACCCGCACACCTTCTATGCCCCTTAACTGCTCCACACTGCGACGAGCCGGGGGCTCTTCTTTAAAACGAAGGGCATACATCTTGCGAACTACGTTCAATCGGGCAGTATCATCAAGGGCCAATTTTGCCTGATAAAGGAGACGGTCTGCCCTGGCGCCGCCCGGTTGACCGGATGCATACAGCCGGACCCCTGCCTCACCAATCCAGACAAGCAAGCAACCTACGCGCGAAGCAAGTGTGACAGCCGCATGGGAGACCCTTATCCCAGGCCCCAGCATGAGGCAGGCTACACCTCCTACTGGAATATGCGTGCGGACACCTCTTTTATCCACAACAACAAAAGCGCCATCCAACACATCAAGGTTTCCTTTTTCCAAAAAGAGAATGGATAGGCGGTCTTTTCTTCATTTCCTTTTCAGAGAGTCGAGCTTCCATCTCGAGCATTCGACGCTCCTTAACCAGTTCAGCCGCCAACTCTTCCTCGCTCGGCAGGTACAGCTTGTAACGCGAGGCAAAGATCTGTTTGTTTCCCTCCGGTAAGGTATAGCGCACAACGGCCTCGCTCTTGTCTAAACATAAAATGATGCCGATAGGTGGATTTTCATCTTCGCCAGTGAGTTCGCGATGATAATAGTTCACGTACATTTGCATTTGCCCAAGGTCCTGATGCGTCAGGTCTCCCATTTTCAAATCGATTAGGACGAAACTTCTGGTCAGTCGGTTGTAAAAAACCAGATCGATAAAAAAATGCCGCCCATCCAAGGTGATACGTTGCTGACGAGCCATAAAAGCAAAACCTTTTCCAAGTTCCAGGAGGAATTGACGCAGCTTATCGATGAGAGCCATCTCAAGGTCTTTTTCAAGAAAGCGCTCGTCCTGTTTGATGCCGGTAAACTCGAGCACATAGGGGTCCTTTACCAAATCGGCGGGTTTCTGTATCTCGTGCCCTTTTTTGGCAAGCTCCAAGACACCTGCCTTGTCACGCGAAAGGGCCAGCCGTTCAAATAGCAGCGAATTGATCTGTCGTTCGAGTTCTCGCGTCGACCAACGGGAATTGACCGCTTCAGCCTCGTAAAAAGCGCGAGCCTCCGGTTTTTCCACCCGAAGGAGCAGCCGATAATGAGTCCAGGATAATTCTCGACGCAGTGCGTCGATTTTTTGAAAACAGAGAAAGAATGCGCGCATATTCCAAAGGTTGGACTTATCGAAGCCCCTGCCAAACTCAGCCGAAAGCTTTATGGAAAGCTCTTTGATCAATCCCTTTCCATAAACGGCTCGTGTTCTTCCCCGCTGTTCCTCCTTGACGATTAGCCGACCAATCTGCCAATAGCAAGCCACCATCTCGGTATTGATGGCCTGCCATGCACGGGATCTGGACCGGAGGAGAATGGCCCTGACCTGCTGGTAGATACCCTGGATGGACTGATCATTTGTCACTTCCCCCAATGAGTCCTCCTTTACAGATATGTGAGCTTTTTAAAAAAAGGATCAAATCCTGCGTACCAGCATCAGCCCGCAGCCGAAGGCCTTGGCTCGCCCAAGCCCCCCGAACAGTGCCTTTGTAAACTTTTTAACATCTGTAATCTCCAAATCACCAAGGAAATCCACAGAACTGAAACCCGATTTTTTTTCTTTGGGGGGCGACGGTATATGGTTCGTGCAAGATTTCTTTGGTGCCTGGTTTCAATCCACGCCCCCGCGCAGGGGGCGACACTGTCTTCATGGTTTATCCTCCTTGCGCCTTATTGTTTCAATCCACGCCCCCGCGCAGGGGGCGACGGTGAATCAGTCCTCATCGTAACGG
>JADFWI010000205.1 GCA_015222985.1 Pseudomonadota bacterium
CCAAGGCCATTTGCCAGCTTTCTTTTGAGATCCGCCGTCAGATCGGCATCCTGATCGATCGTCACGGGCGGACTGCCTATGTCATGGTCGGCACCCACCAGCAGATTATGATCCCGAATCTGGAGAAATATCGCTCCGGCGGAGGGCGACTAAAGGGTCTTCGCTGTGTGCATACCCATCTCCAAAATGAGCCCCTGACACAGGATGATCTCATGGATTTGGCCCTTCTCAACCTTGACCTTATGGCTGCCGTAACGATCGATGCCCAGGGCCGCCCGGATCGGATCCATGCCGCCCACCTCCTTCCGGAAGGCAGAAATGGGGCAAACTGGGAAATTCTTTCCCCTCTTGGACCAGGGGAGCTTGACATAGATTGCGAGGGCCTTATCCGGTCCCTTGAATCTGAATTCGCCCGCAAGGCACGGGCTCAGAAGCTAAAAGGAAAATGGGATCGGGCCGTTCTTGTGAGTGTTACCACAGCCCCTAAACGTGTGGCGCAAGACTCCATGGCAGAACTCCGGGAGCTGGCAGAGTCCTGTCAGATTGCGGTTATCGACACTGTCATTCAACACCGACAGCGGGTAGATCCTCGCTTTCTCATGGGCCAGGGAAAGCTCAGCGAGTTGGTTATTCTGGCGCTACAAAAAGGCGTGGATCTTCTGATTTTCGATCAGGAGCTCAACCCTTCCCAGATACGTTCCATTACGGATCTAACAGAGCTCAAGGTCATAGACCGAACGCAGCTCATCCTGGATATTTTTGCCCAGCGGGCCCAGAGCCGCGAGGGAAAAATCCAGGTGGAGCTGGCTCAGCTCAAATACCTCCTCCCTCGGCTTCTTGGAAAGGGCACGGCCATGTCTCGCCTCGCTGGTGGTATTGGCGGCAGGGGTCCGGGTGAAACCAAACTGGAGATTGACCGACGACGCGTTCGAAATCGCATAGCCCGCCTGGAGAAGTCCCTTGCGTCCATCCAGAAACAACGGGCTCAGCGGCGGGCCAAGCGGAACAAGAAAGGGCTGCCGATCATATCCATCATTGGATATACCAACGCGGGCAAGTCCACACTTTTGAATACCCTTACCCGCAGTTCAGTGCTGGTCGAAAGCAGGCTGTTTGCTACACTGGACCCGACAAGCCGCAGAAAGAGGCTCCCGAAGGAGGCCGAGGTCATTATTACCGATACGGTGGGGTTCATCCGAGAACTCCCTCAGGAATTGATAACAGCTTTTCGTGCCACCCTTGAAGAACTTGAAGACGCTGACCTTCTCATCCATGTCATCGATATGAGCAATGCGAGATTTCCCCACCAGATAGAATCTGTAGAACGGATCCTCGAAAACCTTCATCTGGACAGCATTCCTGTGCTGACAGTCCTTAACAAACAAGACATCCTCGACCCTTTGGCCGTAAAAAGGCTCACACGCAGGTGGCGCGGTATCCCCATCTCGGCAAATGACGAGCACACGCTTGTCCCCCTTCTTGACAGAATAGAGGCATACATCCGTCGCGTGAAGAGAAGTGCCAACCGGTCCTCACCCGCAAAAGCCCTGTGAGACACCGGCCTGAGCAGCAGTTGTGTTTCCAACACTCAAGAAACAACCTCTTTTTTGTGCCAGGCCCTAAGAAAGGCACAAAGTTTGCTTATACGAAATGGTTGGCGTGTGACCCCGGCAAAGAGCCGCGATTATTTTTGGATTGTTCGGCCGAATTTACGACAACGCGTTGGAAAGGCTTGACAACAGATGTGTCCATTGCTAACAGATCGCTCTGATTACCCGGCCCCTTGCGTTATTACGGTAGGGAGTTTTTCACAAAAGGCGTGCCAGAAAAATCAGGTAAGGATGATATGAGGCCATATTTCAAAGAAGTGATGTTGGTACTTGTTGTTTGCGCGCTCACTGCTTGTTCGTCAGCTTCGAAGAAAACCCCTTTTCAAAACACTGCAGTCAATGACACGTCGGATGTCCGGCTGACATCCTCTCAAGACCAGGCAACTGATCCCCCGGCTGGATCCATGGATACTGAAACAACCTCGGAGTCAGCATCCCTTCCTGGCAGCGCTGCTGCGGGCACTGCAGCCGACCCAATGGAAATGAACCCTCAAACGTCCTCCACGGCCGGCCTATCTGCTAAAACCGATGAACCAAAAGATGCTCAGCCAATCCTGGATGAGGCGCTGGAGTTTTGTCAGGCTTCACAGGATTTTTGGGGGAAAGGGGATTTTGACAATGCCGTTGACTCACTCGATCAAGCCTACAACTTGATCTTGCAGGCCGATACCAACAAGAAGTCGAAGTTGATTCAACAGAAAGAGGATATCCGGTTTATGATCTGCAAGCGAATGCTTGAGATCTATGCCTCCCAGCGTACAGTGGTCAACGGAAACCACAATGCCATTCCGATGGTCATGAATCGACATGTCCAGAAGGAAATCAAGCTGTTCCAGGGCCCAGAAAGAAAATTTTTTCTCAGTTCCTATGAACGGTCCGGCAGATACCGCCTTGAAATCCTCAAAGCCCTGGAGGAGGCAGGACTTCCAAAGGAGCTTTCCTGGCTTCCGCTGATAGAAAGCGGGTTTAAGGTCAAGGCGCTGTCCAGGGCACGGGCTCTTGGTCTCTGGCAATTCATACCGTCCACAGGCTACAAGTTCGGTCTCAGCCGGGACCAATGGATAGACGAACGAATGGACGTTGGCAAGTCTACCAAGGCGGCTATTTCCTATCTTCAAGAGCTTCACAATATATTCGGTGACTGGAGCACAGTGCTGGCAGCTTACAACTGTGGTGAATTCAGGGTTCTTAGGGTCATCCGCAATCAAAACATCAAGTATCTCGACAACTTCTGGGATCTTTTTGAAAGGCTCCCCTGGGAAACGGCCCGATATGTCCCCCGGTTCCTTGCAGTTCTCTATATCCTAAATGACCCGCAGAAATACGGCTTCGATCTCCAGCCCCCAGACCCGCCTCTTTGTTATGAGTTGGTTACTGTGCCCAAACAGGTGCATTTGAAGGACATCGCCAAGGCTCTGGACGTCCAAAGTAAAAACATCGAGATGCTTAACCCGGAACTTCGCTACAAGGCGACCCCGCCTTCATCTTATGAGCTTAAGGTGCCTGTGGAGAAGGGTTCGATATTGAGCGCAAAGCTCGACGACATCCCGGTGTATACGCCGCCCAGGAGACTCTACGAATATCATCGGGTCCGGCGAGGCGAGACACTGTCACATCTGGCGCGTCGCTACCGAACTAGTGTCCGCGCCATTATGCAGGCTAACAACCTGCGAAGCCAAAACTACCTCAGAGTTGGACAGAAGCTCAAGATTCCTACAAGATCGAAAGGACGCACGTACGCCATAGCGAGCCAGGCTGCCCGCGCAGACACGACAAAACCTCTTCGGCACCGAGTCAAAAGGGGTGACTCTCTGTGGCTGTTAGCTCGAGCGTATAGAACCAACATCCAGGAAATCATACGGCTAAACAACCTGAAGAGCACCCGGCTCCATATCGGCCAGACACTCATTATCCGCAAGGGTACAAATGTGGGAAAAACACAGGAAGACACCAACTCTTACCTGGTTAAACGGGGAGATAGTCCATATCAGATCGCCATGCTTCACAATATGAAACTGGAACGGTTCCTCCGCATCAATGACCTGACACCGAGGTCGAAGATATACCCGGGCCAGTCATTGTTGGTCGACGAAAAAGGATAGCAGCAAATCGACGCATTAGGGTTCGCGAAGAAATAAATTTACATTTTCAGGAGTCGAGGCGCACGCATGGCAAGGCGCGAGGAGGGCGAATAGCAAG
>JADFWI010000206.1 GCA_015222985.1 Pseudomonadota bacterium
CCCAACGCCCATACAACCAGACTGGAGGATCAACTGGACCGACTCTTGAATGGTCATGAAAAAGCGTTCAATTTTCCGGTCCGTCACAGTCACCGGTCCGCCCTGAGCGATTTGTTTTTTGAAGATAGGGATAACGCTGCCGGCGCTACCAAGGACATTGCCAAAGCGAACGGTTATAAATCGTGTCTGTGTGCTTTTATTGTAACTTTGGACTACCATCTCAGCTATGTGTTTAGTGACACCCATTATGTTGGCCGGATTCACTGCCTTGTCAGTAGAAATCATCACAAACCGTTTTACTCCCGCCTCAAGCGAGGCCCGTGCTATATTATACGTGCCGAGGATATTATTATAGGCAGATTCTATGGGTGTTATTTCCATCAGTGGTACATGCTTGTATGCAGCCGCGTGGAATACGACATCTGGTTTAGTTTCCTTAAGGATAGCGCACATGCCTGAATAATCATTGATACTGGAAATCCTGGAATACAGGGGAACATGAGGAAAATCCCGGCGCAGTTCAACCTGCAGCTCATAAAGAGTGTTCTCAGCTCGTTCGATGAGTACAAGTAATTCAGGCTTGAAACTTGCCACTTGGCGACACAGCTCGGAGCCAATAGATCCTGCAGCCCCTGTGATCAAGACGGTTTTGCCATGGAGATATGCACGGATCTTATTCATCTCGATCTGAACTGGTGGACGCTCCAGAAGATCCTCAATTTCCACGTCACGCAGGTCGCTAATACTGATTTTGCCTGAGAGGATATCGTCAACAGATGGGATAGTCTTAAAGGAGGTCCGAAAAGGCTGTAATGCCTCAACAACATTTGCGAACTGCTTCTTGGTGGCCTCGGGCCAGCAAAAGACAATGGTCTTCACTCCTGACAAGCTCGATTGGCGTTTGAGACCTTGTCTAATTGACATTACAGGGACATCGCTGATCCTGGCCTGAAAAGAAACATCCTTTTCTGTCGGGTCAATGACGGCTATAGGTACATATTGGGAGCGAGGATCGCTGATAAACTCTTTTAACAGCAATTGTATCCTTGCTGCTGGGCCTACCAAAAGCACGTTGACTGCCTTCTGATTAGCGTTTGCCGGAAGCAAATTCTCGCGGAAATTCCTCACAATAAAACGAATTCCGCCTACCAGCATAATACATATTGCCCAATCCAATATATATATGCCTATAGGGACCTTCATGGACTTCCATAGCATCCCAATAACTAAGAATATTAAAGAACTAAGAGTAGTGGCGCGCACGATATTAAGCAGGTCAGGGAAACTGACATAGCGCCAGAGTCCCTGATAGAGATCATAGTGCCAAAACAGTGCAGTACGTATAATCAAAAAGAGCAATAACGTCCGGTACAGAAATTCTTCTGCTTGAACAGTCAATATGCCGTTGTTCAATAGCAGGAAGCTAGCAACATAACTAAACAAGAAGAGCAACAAGTGGACAGCCAAGATAATCCACAGGCGGTAGGGCAGGATAAGCTGGCAGATGCGACGCACGACGGGACTTTCCCACAGGGCGTAAATTTTTTCATACATGAAAGTCTTCCCTGCCCAATAAATGCTAAGGTAAAAAATCGTCTAGAGCTGCCGCCGTTGCCAATGCAAAGGGATCCATCCTTTTACGTCCTTCATCTACACACTCTCCGGTGGGTAATGACGTAATCAGGCGGACCAAAGCACCATCTGTACGCCTGCGCCATAGGCCATCCCAAACCATGTAAAATTTTGCTGCATACTCGCTTGTGAAGTTGCGGTCCCTGCCTTGATACCAAAAATAGACCAATTGCCTTTTGCCATTCTTGCGAATGACTAACTCATTAATTTGAAGATTCTGTCCGGTCCCATTACTGACCGTTGCCTGTGAGAGATGTCTGGCGCGATTTTCCTCCACAAACCAACCGGCTCCGGGGAGGCACAGCCTTGGCGAATGAACAAAATCTCCAGCCTTTCTCTGATACTCATAATAGGCAACATAAAAGCTTAAGGGATATTCACCTGGTTTGTGATAATCAATCAGGACGTATTCTTGACCGCCAACTCTTTTCCATATATCCGGATCCATCCGGGATTTGTGGCCGACCCATCCCTCAAATTCAGTGGGAAAGGTGTCCAAAGACTTCAACAATGGCAGAGGAGGGACTTTACCGGCGTAATTTACCATTTGTGGAGTGAAAATGACTATTGCTAATGCAACCGCCACGGGAGGCCATGTCAATGTACGACGAATCCTGCGACGTGGCGTCTTAGATGAGAATACATGTTTAGGCGTATGCTCGGGAATGAGCTTGAGAATATAGTTGAACAAACCGAGTAGTCCCAGGGAAACCATAAAGACAACCCAGCCGGAGAATGAATGTAAAAAACCATCAGCTACTTGGTTCCCCCAAAGGTCACCCAATATACCGGTCCCGGCGATCCGCGAAATATTAGCCAGCATTGCCACAGGCACTGCAAAAAGGACCAGCAGGATACGCTTCCAGATAGCCCTTTGAAAAAAAAACGCGAAAAGGATTCCCAGACTCAAAAGCGGAAGGATATAGCGTAGCCCATTACAGGCTTCAACGATCTGCAACCTCATTGTTCCAAGGTCGATAACATTACCCTCACAATAGGCACTTATTCCCAGGATGTTCAAAACACCGACAGCCCCAGCCGATGACATGAGTTGTAAGGGAAAAGTCAGGTTCCGGTATACAAAACCGGGAAGCGGTATCATAAGAAAAAGAAAAGCCAATGGAAAACGCAGGACCCGAACTACTTGTAATCCGCAGAGAAACCAAGTTAACCCAATGATAAAAAAGACCATAGAGATCCGGGTGGTAAATAGCTCGGCCCCAAGCTCACCCACTACAAATATTGCAATTGCCGATAAAAGTACTGACAGTGCGCGCCAATCCGGCCGGATGTCTACACTGAGAAGTTCAGCACGCTTCTGCCAGACAAGGTAGGCCGCAATTGGCACAATCAGGAGCCCGTGAGAGTAATCCTCATTGTTGAGCCATTGGTGCACTAGTCCTTGAATGATATGCCAGTAAGAAAAGACCAGGCTGGCAGGTACTAGTATGGCTGCCATCCATGCTAGATTCTTATTGGTGACTTTTAGCAATACGCATTTTCTCCGTTTAGTAATTGTTCACAGGTGAACCTTGAACCTTTGAACCCTGAACGATTACCTCCATTATTGTACGAGCCTTTGTAATGTCTCTGCAATGTATGAGATCTCATCAGCTGTCAAATTGTTGTAAAACGGCAGTGCTACACTGCGTTTTGCCACCTGCTCTGTAATCGGGAAGTCTCCTGACTTGTAACCGAACTTCTTTACGTAAAAGGGTTGCAGGTGTATGGGCGAGAAGTAGTTGCTGCAGCCAATCCCATTTTCCAGCAGCCCTTCCAGAACGGCGTCCCGGTCTTTCTGAGAGAATTTATCGGCGAGGCGGACCACATAGACAAACCAACTCCGCTCCACCGCAGGGTCTGTGTAAGGAAGATGAAGGCCATCTATGCCGGAAAGGGCTTCAGTATACATGTGAGCAACTTTTTCCCGTTTGGACAGGATATCATCAATTCGGGAGATCTGGGCAATTCCCAGAGCACAATTAATGTCGCTGATCCGATAATTGTACCCCAGCCGTTCATGGGCCAGCCAGGCCCCAGAGGTACCACGGCCTTGATTTCTCATACTACGACACAGTTTTGCCACCTCTTGTGAATCCGTGACGATCATTCCGCCTTCACCAGTGGTTATCTGTTTGTTTGGGTAAAAGGCGAATGTGCCTGCAACACCTATCGAACCAGCCTTCCTCATTACGATTTGACCTTCGTTATGAGTATCGGCCATTGGCACAGCCGCGCCTAATGCCTCGCAGGCATCCTCAATCACTAATAGATTGTGTTGCCATGCAATCTCCATAATGGCCTGCACATTACATGGCTCTCCAAAAATGTGCACGGGAAGGATTCCTTTTATATTGGGATGATGTTCGAGACATTGAATGATTGCCTGCGCATCAATATTGTATGTTTCCTGATCAATATCGACAAAGACCGGAAGGACTTCCTCAAAAAGCAGACAATTGGCTGAAGCGATGAAGCTAAAAGGCGTGGTTATCACTGCATCGCCTTTTTTTAATCCCAGGGCACGCACGACCAAATGCAGCGCACTAGTCCCACTGTTAACAGCTATAGCATGCCTGGAACCAATGTACCTGGCGAATTTTTCTTCAAACTCGGAAAGCTTTGGACCCAAACTCAGGTCAGGAGTGCTCAAAACCTCCATAACGGCCGAACGCTCCAAGTCAGTGATGTCAGGGTTTGATAGAGGTATCCTCATTGTCTTTTTTACACTACAAGACTTAAACTTTCATGCCAAGGTGCTTATCACATAACAGGGCTGAATCGCTTTTTTGACATACCAGTATTTAATGTATGATTACATTGCAAAAAGTCTGAAGCATGATTCCGTTCAAAAAGTCCGAGATGCATCCCTTTATAGATAATGCTGAATGGTGAATGCTGAATGCTAAATTGTGGAAGGAAAATTTAAAAGACATATACCTTAATTCAACATTCAACATTTAAAATTCAACATTTATTATACGCCGCAGATTGGGTTTTTCAGCGGAATCATGGAAGGGTTTTAAAGGCGATTTCCTATCAGTCAGTTTTTATTTTTATATAATAGACATTTAGCATAAGAATTATCACGTACAACTATGGAAGGGAATCGTTTTGATTTAAACCCCATAGCTTTACACCCATGAGGAAAATTTTTATCCCAAGTGACATAGTAATGTTCACATTTATGGCAATCTATGATTTTATTGGAATCTTTGCTCAATGGTCTTTTTACAC